>CANPZU010000042.1 GCA_947588825.1 uncultured Clostridia bacterium | reverse complement strand
AGAGTTCGTAACTCTGCGAAAAAAAAGATACGCTCATAAAACCGATGCGCGAGCTTTGCCGCCGCTTTTATTTTCCCTCCTATTATTTTAAATATGTATTTAAAATTTAAAAATGTATTTAAAAGAATACAGCGTCGGCGGGCGCCGTTTTGCCGACTTTAAAACGCGGCCTTTTGCAATACTCGGCAGGTCAGGCAAAGCCGGGGGAACGTCCTTATAATGAGCGCGTACCTGATATTTTAGCCGCTTTATAAATTTGATTAATTTGATTGATCTACTAAAAGGAGATTTGCGCACATGAAAGCTGTTTGCAAGAGTGTCAAAGCCTTAAAAAACGTAATTGAAAGAAAGAAGCCGTGCCGGCGATTTGTTTCGCTGCTGCTGTGTTTTTGCATGCTTTTCGGCATGGTTCCGGGCATAGGCGGCCTTATTGCGTTTGGGGCCGGCGAGGAGAATCTTCCCGCGGGGGTGACCGCCGGAGTTGAACGCTATGCGGACGCCAGCACGATGGACACCTATATTACCATGCTGAATCTTGGTGAGAACACACGTTACGCCGGGCGTTTGTGGTCGGATAAGACCGTGTTCGCCTACGGGCAGAAATATGAAGCGGCCGGCCGAGCCTTCAGCGGTAGCGCCCTTACGCTTACGCAGGCACTTGACGGCTATAGTGGAACTATTCCTCTTGACGCCGATTTTCTGCATGTTTACAGTGTGCTGGCAAGCACGCAGAACATCAACACTGAGAATGTCCGCCCGCTGGATGTGGTTCTGCTGTTGGATATTTCCACATCGATGACAGACGGTACGCAAACTGACGCTCTCCACACAGTTATTAATGACGCAAATGAACTCATTAACAAATTGATGAAAGTGGATGGCGACCCTTCTATTCATGATGACAATCGAGTGGGCGTAGTGGTTTACGGCGGCGGTTCGCAGGTAATGATGCCGTTGAGACATTATGCTAAGAGCAACTCAGCACCTTTCTTGAGCGTTACAGCAGAAACCACCCAAGGGAGCGACAACCATCATTTCCCATTAATAACGGCAACAGCATCCGATTATTCTAAAACAAGTCAGTATATGTTAGCAGACTCTACTTATCTTCAGGCGGCGTTGTATCAGGGTATGTATATGCTTGCAACCGCGCAAGAGACGACTGTGAGGGAAAACGGAAAGACGGTTTCCCGCCAGCCCATTCTCATTGCGCTGACCGACGGTGCAACAAACATTGTTGGTGCAACCAGTACGGGGACGATGTATCTGGAAGGAAGACAATCGATTTATCCAAATCCTACAAACATACAATATTGGGATCCTTTGAATTGGGCAGAAGGAAAATCTTATACCGAGAATTTACCTGATCAGACGATTAATACGATGGATAAGCATAAGTCAGCTATTGTGCCTAGAATCAAAAATAGGTATAACAATAATGAATCATACGGCGTACCCAATGGCAACCCAATTTACATTGCAGATACAAAGTCCGAGTCTATGACTTCTGTGGCTCCGAGGACAACTGCCGTTTTGCTAACGGCCGGATACATGAAAAACTGGATCGAGGCTCATTATAGCTCTAATAACAACGGCAATTCGGTTTCCCTCACAGGCTTCGGTATTGGCCTTAATATTGATAGTGTACCCGGTACTAACACATATGGCGAAGGCGGGCTGCAGTGGGCGCAGCTATACGGCACTATGGATCCACGTACTTATATCGTCGATCGAGAGGCATCAACCGGTGGTACAGATGAACTGAGAAAAGTATATCAAACGATAAATGAATATATAAAAACCAATGCAGGTGTCACGCGCTCCTTTTCTGGTATGGTTTGGGTTGGAACAAATCTTTCTGCCACTTGGACTTTCAGCCACCCAACAGGCAACAACGATGATGATTTAAACGGCAACAGTGCCTATGACGTCACAAGCATCGAGGACGTTTACTACATAGACCAATTCTATAACGCCAATACTGGGAATATCGGCGATATATTTGAACGGATCACCGAACAGATTACCACCAACATCTTCGCCCCCGTCGGCGGGCAGAACGACCTCGGCGTCGACGACGCGGTCACCTACATGGACCCCATCGGAAAGTATATGGAGGTCAAGGACGTAAAGAATCTGCTCCTGTTCGGAACTCTTTACAATATCACCAAGACCGCCGTGTACGACTACCAGTGGAACCACCAGTACATGGTGAATAAGAAACAAGAAGACGATCCTCTCCCCGAGGGCTGGTATAAGGGCGAACCCGATGCAACAGGCAACGCTAACGTAACAAAATGGGATGGTACCGGCTATCCTGAGGGCAGCGCCGAAAAGTCCTGGGCGGCAGGCTGGGTCTATCGGCTCAGCTTCCAAAACGCGTCGAAATTTGTGCCGACGCTCAGCGATATCAACAACCCCAATCCCAATGATGTGCAGAAAAAGCAGCAAAACACCGTCTATACCTTCTACCGCATCGATGAAGATCAGTCAGAGCGCAGCGCGCTGCACGTGAACCCCGCGTACCTTGGCGGCAGGGATGAAGCGGATGTCCTTCGCGGCATTGAATACGGCGAAAACGGGGAGCACCTGTCGACTCCCGGCGTGTACGCCCTGAGCGACCTGCGGATTTGGGTTGAGGACACCGGCGACTACAACGACGAGATTGCCGAGGGCGGCATCGAGACCGACGCAAACTTCGACCAGGCGCTTTGGGTCAACGTCCCGGTGAATATGCTGCCCCTGCGCAAAGTCACAATCAACCAAAGCGCCAATGGAGAGATCACCTACGAAACGAACCTCGATGAGAATGATAAGGCGTATTCGGCAAGCTTCCCGCTGCGGGTGTTTTACACCGTCGGCGTTTCTTCCGAGCTTCTCACCGAAGACGGCTCCATCGACCTTGCCAACGGCGTCTCGCCGGAGTACATAACGGAAAACCGCGTCGCCAATGAAACTTGGTCGCAAGCCCGCGGTCTTGACGTGGGCAGCGTGGAGTTCTTCTCCAACTGGTATAACCCCGAGGGACGGTATTCCGATTACGCCACCACCAACACCGACTATACCTTCGGCGACCCGGTTGTCACCTTCTCCCCCAGCGCCGACAACCGCTATTATTCCTTTGAAAAGGCCCTGCCGCTCTACAACACGGCGTATGTTTGGGTGCCGACTGATAGTCTGAGTGAGGCAGATAAGAACAACTCTATTTATCAAGATATTCTCAAAGAACACGGCGGCCTTTGGAAAAAGGTGTCGCTGGTGGAGGATCCCACAGCAGAACAGGAGGAAGCGGCGCAGGTGTTCAGCCCCAACGGCTTCGGCGGCAGACTGCTTGCACAGGACCTTAAGCCTGAGTCAATTGATGAGTTAGATTCCGCACCGCTCAAGACAAATCAAGAAAACATATGGGCGGCGCTCAATAATAAGGATGTACGGGATGGCGACATTATTCTTTTGAAAAATCACCGCCTGGACGATGTAAAAAAGCCGAAAGACGGTACAGAAGAAGGCGACCCCTTTGCTTCCGAAAACTACTACTATCTTGCAATTGAATACTATACGCTTAATAAAGACAACAACACCGCCGAATGGACTCAGTATGTCATCGCCCGGAAGGGCAGCGAGTTCGGCTCCGCGTACCATGCGTCGGGCATCACCAACGGCGATATGCTCTGCTGGCACGATATGAGCGGTACATACCCCGACTACCCGTATCTCTCCTACACCGAGACAAGCGGCGTTGAGGGACAGGTTGGCGACAGCACCCGCGGCGAGGCATTTATCGGCTGGCCGCTTGATGAAAAAGGTTATTATGTGGGCTGCAATAGGGCAGAGCACAAGTATCCCGAAGAGACAAATTACAGTGCTGCAATAAGCGGACGGGATGACTACGATTATAATAATGACTGGAATACGCAGCACAACAACGTACTGGATAATGGCGAATGGGTGGTCTGCGCCAAGCCCGGCGGTCTGCGCGTAGGCAACCTGGCGCAGTCCGTGCAGGCAAAGGGCGGCGGCGAAGGCTATGTGACCTATGATGCCTATAAAGACGAGCGCTTCCCGAACGCGCCCGAGGGATTCAGCGTCGGCTATTACAAGGGCAATGTAACCCGCACTGCCAACAACTACTATATGCCCACAATCAGCATGAACTCCGACGCCGAGGACAGCGACCTTATTATGAATGTTTACCTTGGCAACAACGGCCGTCTTACGGTTATGGATACCACGGTACTTCTTACAAAGCTTGTGAACTTCCCTGCCGGGCAGAGTCCCGCAGACGGGGAAAGCCGCATGTTTGATTTCCAGGTCTATCTTTCCGGGAAGACCGGCCCCATAACCGCCGTTCGCGTGAAGTACAACGAGACCTTAGGCAAGTGGCAGCGGCAGATTCACTACATTGATCTGCTGCTGGATTCCAACCGTTTCCTGCAAAATACGGACGGCGTCAAAACCATTGTGGATGAGTACGGCTGCCGCCTTGTAGAGGAAAGGGTGGCCGAGGGCGATAACACCTACAAATACTATGAGGACTGCACCTATCCCGGCGGCGCGCATAAAGCGGGAGATTCGTATACAGGCCCCGACGGCCCCTACTATGTGTACATTCCCGCCGCATATCAGGAGGACATCGGCGGCGACGCCGGCAATCTGCGCATTTACCACAACCAGTACTGCGAGACGGCTCAAGACCAAACGGTAAATGGCGATGCGGTGAAAGTCCGGCACAGGGTAGTAGATCCCACATCAGGAGAGGAAGAATGGCAGTGGGTCAACGGCGGTACCCTGCCTTCCACCTTCAACGGCACACGCGAATTTTACGCTGCAAAAGTGGAGCTGTTCTCCGTTTCATCCGTGAATAATGCGATTGCAATTGAAACAGGCTGGTCGCATGATACGGCCGGAGAGGCGGAAATGACGATCGAATCAAAAATGAATGATAATGAGCCCGGCTTCCGCCTTGCCACGCTTGAGCCCGACGCGGTAGAAAACAGCACCGCCGTCACAGTCTCAAGCCCGTACCTCACCCAAAGCCAGTACCTCACAACGACCCTGTACTTCGGCTATAAGGCGGACACTCTCGCATTTAATGCGGACGGAAGCTTTAATGCCGATGGCAGTACGCCGCTCGACGAGAATGACCTCTTTGTCCCCGCCGGTGATGCACCTTATTTGAATGCAGATGAGGAGCCTTGGCTCCATACGGCGCAAGTAACTCTGCAGAGCGGCTGGGGTCTGCTGTTCAGCTCTATGGATTCCGGCACCAATTACGGCTTTGCCGAGAAGCTGGACGACGCTGCGATTGCCGCAGGATACGGCTTTGACCGCGCGGAGCAGGTTCAGCAGGACAGCACAACGCAAGAAGGCGGGAATGCCGCAGCAGAGCTTCCCGGCCATGTTTACTATGTCAGCGGCGACACCGGGGACAATGAGGAGGCCGCGCACTATTTTAACAATTGGAGCAATGACAAGAAGGAGGTCGCCATAAACGGCGAGGAGAGTAGGCCTACCGGCGATGGAATAGGCTTCCAGCCGGGCGTACAGGCGGGCGATACCGTCACCTATGCGATCACGTGGGCAAACACCGAAAGCGTCCCTGCCCGCGTGGTCATCATCGACCCGCTGGATAAAGGCGTGGACTTCGTTGGCGCGACCGCGCCCGATGGCGCAACGTATAGTCATTATGACAATAAAGAAGATGCCAATGCTGCCCTTGCCGCGATTTACGGAGAAGAAAATCCGCCCGAGGTGGACAGCGGCCATGTGGTGATTTGGGATTTGGGCATGCAGGCTTCGGGTAATAGCGGCGAGGTACGGCTCACCGTAAAGGTGAACGAAAACGCCCCCGAGTGGTGGGACTATGACAAGGACGGCGTGGCAGACGCGCCGGTCGACCCCGCTTCCGCTCCAAATGACGATTTTCTCATTCGCAACCGGGCGACCGTCCGCGTCGCACAGAATTCCTACAATACCAACACTGTGGTCAATCCCGTCGGCAATCCCGACAAGAACGAAACGTCAGTTGGCAACAATAATAATTTAACCGCAGATGATTTCTCACCCAAGAATCCCGAAAATAAGGATGAAAACATTGTGGTGGGACCGCTGGTGTATGTGGGAGAAACCATCACCTATGAGATCACATGGCGCAACTATAAGAATGTTCCCGCATTTATCACGATTCGCGACCCGCTTGATAAAAACGTCGAGTTTGTCAGCGCTTCCTTTAATCCGCAGGACACTCTCGGCGCCGACGGAGAATCAATAAATACTTCTTCACCCGACTACACCGGAGCGCCGTACTCGACGCTTGAATATGGCAACGGCAATAATACGAGCGATCAAGAAGTTACGATTCCCGCGCCCACGAGCGAAAATCCGAACGAGACAAAGACACTTAATGTCATAATTTACAACCCGGATGCCGACGGCGGCCACGAGGTCACATGGAATCTCGGCGTGCAGCCCGCGGGAGCAAGCGGAAAGGTCACACTGCAAGTTAAGGTGCTCTCCTCCGCCACCCCCGTCGGCTATGTGCAAAACACCGCTTATGTCAGAATCGACAACGAGTCGGAACAGCAGACCAAAACAATAGAAAACCCGACGCCCGAGGCGCATAAGACGGAAACCCTTCCCGGTAATAACTTGGGCGTTCAGCTGGGACAGCTTGTCACCTACGAAATTTCATGGGACCGCAACCAGGAGAGCACGGATTTGTCAAATGTCACAGTCACAGACCCGCTCGATCCCGGCGTCGACTTCTTCAGCGCCTCCTACGGCGGCACCGAGCTGACAGTTCCTGAGAATTGGAACGGAGAAAAGCTTACCGTTAATTCCGGCGTACTGACAGCTCAAGATTCAACTGAATATACGGTAACTATCTCCTATGACCCTGAAACACACACCGTGACCTGGGAGCTGAGCGGGGTTGAAGCCGTTGCGGTCGGTTCTGTTTCCCTTACCGTCGCGGTAAATCAGGCGGCATTTGAGGGAAATGGAAAAGTAGATTTGAAGGATCCAAATATCGGCGACTATGACGACTGGAGCTACCGCGATGGCAACGGACTTGAGATGGACGAAGAGCAAAATCCTGCCGATCCTCAGTGGGTTAAAAACCGCGCCGCCGTGCAATTTGATAACGATGCCGCCATTATCACCGAGCTTGTCCAAAATCCTCTCACGGAAAGCGGAAGTTTGATTGTCAAAAAAGAGGTTAGAAGCAACATAAGCGAGTCGAACGGATTTAATTTCACCCTTACTCTCACCCTTCCCGAAGGAGTGGAAATTGAGGAAAACACGCTTCAAGCGCAGATTAAAAACGCAAACGGTGAAATAATTCAAGCGCAGTTGACATGGACGGTTTCGGCGGATAAAAGAACGCTCACTCTGAGCTTCACTCTGCATGATAAAGAATCCCTCACGGTCTTGGGTATTCCCTTTGGTACGGAGTATAAGGTTTTGGAAAGTGCGAGCGAGGGATACAAGCTGCAAAATGTTCAAAAGCAAGCTGCCCCCGACGCCACGCTCGACCGTTCGGACAACAGCGTCAGTGGAACTATTATCAACGACGATGCAAATAAAGAGGTAAGCTTGACCTTTGTAAACGAGCGCGTTATGGATATGCCCATGACGGGCGGCGTCGGTCTGTGGCGTATCTACCTGATGGGTACGGTCGCGCTCGCCTTTGCCGGCTGCGGCGCCTTGGCGCTGAGTTTTGGAAAGCGTGGACGCCATGCCGGATAATATCGCCAAAAACGAAAAAAAAGAAAGGGAAAAAGGTCAAAAAAAGCGCAAAGTGCTTTTTTGGGCATTTACATTTGTCTGCCTGATCTTGGCAGCGGCGCTGCTTTTGTACGTACCCGTCGCGTCATATGTTTCCAAGCGGCGGCAAGAGCGCGAAATAGACGATTATATCAAGGCGGTCGACCGCCTCAGCGAGGAGGAAATAGCAAAAATCAGAAACGACGCGCTGGAATATAACGTCGAGTTCGCAAAAACGCATCCGCATGTACTCGCCGAGCTTTACGGACAGGCGGCACAGGATTACCCCACCGAGCTCTCTGTCCCCGGCACCGACGTCATCGCTTATGTCGAAATACCCGACATAAACGTGCGCCTGCCTATATATCACTATGCGTCGGATGAAAGCATGGAGAAGGGCTGCGGGCATCTCGATATGTCCTCGCTGCCTATCGGCGGTGAAAACGCCCATATCCTGCTTCTCGCCCATAGGAATATGACGACGGCCCTCATGTTCAATCGCCTTGACGAGCTGAAAAAAGGTGATGTGTTCTCACTGACCGTCCTCAACGAGACGATGACTTATGAGGTGGACGACATTCGGGTGATCGAGGCGACAATTACACAGGAAATATTCGACTCGGTAAAAGTCGAGGAGGAAAAAGAGTACTGTACGCTCACCACCTGTACCCCCGACGGGAAAACGACTCACCGCCTGCTCGTGCGCGGAGTCAGAATATCATAAAACCTGCCCCCGGGCTGCAAAGAGTATACGACTCTTTGCCGCCCGGGAATCTTTTTTTATCCGGGGGAACTTTTTGAACCGGGGGAACTTTTTGAAAAAAGCTTCCCCCGGACCCCTTCAAAAACTTTAAAAAATGTCTTTGCGTGGCGAGCGCTTCATCTTTTGCGCGGCCCGCTCCGAGTCAGGGAACTTTTTGAAAAAAGCTTCCCCCGGACCCCTTCAAAAACTTTAAGACTTACACTCGCTCACATGACGCCTGAAAAATGCAATATTTGCAATAAGTTTAAAGTAAGGATATTGAAATCGGGGAAAAAATCGTATATAATATAAAAAATATGCGCAAAAATACCGCTTTGTTTGAAAGGAAGAGACAATATGTCAAAGATCGTTATAAAAGATTTGGGCGAATTCGATGAGGATTGCGGTCTGATCGAGCTTGAGGAGTGCAGCGACAAATACAATAGGGCCGGCAAGGACGGCGTGCAAAAGATATACGCGACGGGCGACCGCAAGGTCGAGCTTTTATGCTACGCCGATCACACATTGGCATACGTGCTCTCCGCGATCGGACATCCAGCGTACTACCCCATTCGCCCGGTCAGTATTAAAAAGCCGATAAAGGCGGTGCTGATGGACCTTGACGGCACCAGCGTGAGAAGCGAAGAGTTTTGGATATGGATAATTGAACGTTCGATCGCATCTCTGCTTGAAAATGAAAATTTCAAACTCGAAGAAGCCGACCTGCCTCATGTTTCAGGTCACTCGGTCTCCGAGCACCTGCAATACTGCATAAACAAATATTGCCCCGGCGCCTCTCTTGAAAAGGCAAGGGAGTTCTATTTCATGCACACTCACCGCGAAATGAACGAGATAACGCAGGGCAGAGGCAGAAAAGGCGCGTTTACTCCCTCACCGGGTCTTCGCCCCTTTCTCCTTCGCCTCAAGGAGCTCGGTATAAAAATAGGACTTGTCACAAGCGGACTTTACGAAAAGGCGTACCCCGAGATACTTTCCGCCTTCAATACCCTTGATATGGGCGACCCGAAGGAGTTTTACGACTGTATAATCTCCGCCGGATTCCCCCTTCGCAAGGGAGAAGTGGGAACGCTCGGCGAGCTCTCGCCTAAACCCCATCCTTGGCTTTACGCCGAAACCTGTTCGGTGGGACTTGGCGTCCCTTTTGAAATGAGAGACCATGTGATCGGTATCGAGGACAGCGGCGCGGGGGTCTGCTCGGTCAGGATCGCGGGATACAACACCATAGGGTACGACGGGGGCAATATCATCTCCTCGGGAACAAAGGCTATGTGCGGCGAATATATGTACAGCTTTGAGCAGATACTAAAATACATTGAAGCTAACCTCTGAACGCCGATACATAAAGGCTATGGCCTGTGCGCCGGAACCTTTACGTTATTAAAGTTGTTAAGTTAAAAACCTTTTATCATAATCGTCATATTATATTATTATATGCTTATATGCTTTGGGCTTGTTACTGCCCGAAAAGACAAAAGAAAGGATTCGGGGCGCGCTTTGCGTCCCGGGATGAGGTCATGAAGATCACATTATACGGCGCGGCAAGTGAAAAAATAGACAAGGCGTACAAGGACGCCGTCTATGAGCTCGGCAAGGAGATCGCCAAAAGAGATCATACCATGGTGTTCGGCGCGGGAGCCAGCGGCCTTATGGGCGCCGCCGCGAGAGGAGTAAACTCCGGGGGCGGAAAAATCGTAGGGGTAACTCCCCATTTTATGCACGATTTTGAGCCGGTTTACGAAAACTGCACCCAGCTTATCGACACTGAGACAATGTCCGAACGCAAGAATATAATGGAGGAAATGGCGGACGCGTTTATAATCGTCCCGGGCGGAATAGGAACCTTCGACGAATTCTTTCAGATAATAACCCTTAAAACGCTCGGCCGCCACGACAAACCTATTGTGCTTTTTAATGTCAACGGGTTTTGGGACAACATACTCTCTGTCATAGGCTCGGATATATTCAAGGGCTTTATTAACATAAACGTCGCCTCCTGCTTTTGCGTTTGCGAGTCGGCAAAGACGGCAATAGATACGCTCGAAGGACTTGTCGGCAAATAAAAACACTCCGCCGCCAGCATGTGTCTTTGTCTTGGAGCTTAATCTATATCGCGAAAGACCGTTTGCCGGCACTTTCTTGGATTTTATATTTTAAATAAAGAATAAAAAATAAAGAATAAAAAATAAAGTTCCCGCGACCCGTTTGCCAGATCGTGGGAACTGTGCTTTATGAGAACCTTCGCTTATACCTCATACCGTGTGACAATGTAAAAACAAAAGGACGGATTTTTATTTCCCGCTTCTGTCAAAATAATTTAAAATGTGGCTGACGGTGAGCAAAAGCACGGTGGCGCCGAGAGCCCTTTCGGTCATGAGGATGGCAGTGTCGGCGTTGGCGCTTTCGGAAAGTGCATAATAAAGTATGTAGCAAAAGAAAGCCGCGATGAGGGGTAACCCCACATTCAGCAGTCTAAGGGCTTTTTTTGAGATTGTTTTCATTGTTTTGTTCCTTTTGTGTTTTATTCCTCCGTGGGAAAAGTCGGCGCACGGCCGCTTTCTTGTTTTGCATAGCGCTTGTCCCGCAAATTCGCAAAATAATTGTCAGAGCGGGTCGTCTATACGTACATTTTAGCATCTTAACGCGAAATTATCAAAGCACAACTTAAGGAAATTGCACAAAAATTTTCTTAACGCGCGTTTTTTGTGCTCAGGCGCTTGATTTTCTTTGCATTGTGTGATAAAATAAAGCGGTTAAGATATGAGATTTTTTATATCGGTAAAATATATTCAAAGGAGATAAAAATTATGAGTACTGAAAACTACGAGTACCTGACCAGCCGTGAAGTCGACAACATGTGCTGCGTTCAGAAGGGCCCTAAGCACGGCCCGGCTCCTATACCCGAGGAGGGCCTTTGGGTACAGGCAAAGGAGGTCACCGATATTTCCGCGCTGACGCACGGTATCGGCTGGTGCGCTCCTCAACAGGGCGCCTGCAAGCTTACCCTTAACGTGAAAAAGGGCGTGATTGAAGAAGCGCTTGTCGAAACTATTGGCTGCTCGGGTATGACCCATTCGGCCGCGATGGCCGCCGAGATACTTCCCGGTAAGACTATTCTCGAGGCTCTGAATACCGACCTTGTCTGCGACGCTATCAATACCGCAATGAGAGAACTCTTTCTGCAGATCGTCTACGGACGCTCTCAGTCCGCTTTTTCCGAAAACGGACTCGCTATCGGCGCCGGCCTTGAAGATCTCGGCAAGGGAACACGTTCACAGGTGGGCACAATGTACGGCACAAAACTTAAGGGCGTAAGATATCTCGAAATGGCTGAAGGTTATGTGACAAAGCTCGCGCTTGACAAGGATATGCAGGTCATCGGCTATCAGTTTGTGTCACTTGGCAAAATGACCGATTTTATCAAAAAGGGTATGGAGCCTAACGAAGCCTACAAAAAGTCCATGGGTACATACGGCAGATTCGATGATGCGTTTAAGTACATCGATCCCCGCGAAGAATAATTTGCAGGAGGTATTCAATAATGGCATTGTTTGAAAGTTACGAAAGAAGAGTTGATAAAATTCTCGGCGTTCTTGCCGAATACGGTATCTCCTCTATTGAAGAATGTAAAAAAATCACCCTTGAACACGGTATAGACTGCGATAAAATCGTTAGAGAAACACAGCCTATCTGCTTTGAAAACGCCGTTTGGGCTTATACCGTCGGCGCCGCTATTGCAATTAAAAAGGGCTGCAAAAAGGCCGCCGACGCCGCTGCCGCTATCGGTATCGGCCTTCAGGCTTTCTGTATCCCCGGCTCCGTCGCCGAAAATAGAAAAGTCGGCCTCGGTCACGGTAATCTCGGTAAAATGCTCCTTTCCGAGGAAACGGAATGCTTCTGCTTCCTCGCCGGACATGAGTCCTTCGCAGCCGCAGAGGGCGCTATTAAAATCGCCCTGAACGCAAATAAGGTGAGAGTTAAACCGCTGCGTGTTATACTTAACGGCCTCGGTAAGGACGCCGCCTTTATCATCTCAAGAATAAACGGCTTTACATACTGCGAAACGGTTTTCGATCCCTATACCGAACAGGTTAAGGTCGTCTCCGAAACCCGCTACAGCGACGGCCCCCGCGCCGACGTTAAGTGCTACGGCGCAGATAACGTCCCCGAAGGCGTCGCTATCATGAAACTCGAAAACGTCGGCGTTTCTATTACTGGAAACTCCACTAACCCTACAAGATTCCAACACCCCGTCGCCGGAACTTATAAAAAATGGTGCAACGAAAACGGCATTAAGTACTTCTCGGTCGCCTCGGGCGGCGGTACCGGACGTACTCTCCACCCCGATAATATGGCCGCCGGCCCCTCTTCCTACGGTATGACTGATACTATGGGAAGAATGCACAGCGACGCTCAGTTCGCCGGCTCCTCTTCCGTCCCCGCTCACGTTGAAATGATGGGACTTATCGGAATGGGCAATAACCCGATGGTCGGCGCTACCGTCGCCGTCGCCGTCGCCGTTGAAGAAGCTTTTAAATAATTTTAAATTATCTCGAGCTTTTGATACCTGTATGCCGATTTATACCTGATCATTATACCCCCCACGGGATCCGCGCGTGTTCGCGGATCCCGTTTTTGGCGTCTGAGATTTGTTCGCTTGACTCCTTCGTTAAGGACCTTTCGCGCCTGCGGGCGCGACAAGGGCTCCTCGCCCTTGACCGTCGCCGGCTTTTAAAAAGCCGGGGAAACAAATAGAGTAGCCGTAGTGCGGCGCGGCGGGCCTTGCGCGGGCAAAGCCTACGCAAGGTCAGGGCAGGAGGGTACGGCGTCGGGGGAAAGCGAGCTTTCACCGAGTCGCCGTACCCTTCTGCTCTGACTCTGCACGCCCGAAGGGCGGCAGAGCGTCCGCGCTAATGAGGATTCCACTCTAAGGTTTATAAAGCAAAGAGTCCGCACAAACGCGGGCGTCTTGGTAGTTTGAAAGTTTTTGCAGGGGTACGGGGAGGCTTTTTTCAAAAAGCTCCCCGAAAAAAATGACGTAAAATTAAATTTGCCAAAAAACGCATTGCAAAAGAGGAAAGAAGCATGTATAATATAAACAAGAGGACAAATTTTTTGGTGGGAGAGAGAAAAGGGCGTTGAAAATAGTAATAACCGATGCGGGGACTGTCACGAACGGGGACATAGACCTTACGCTTTTTAGCAGGTACGGGACACTGATCACTTACGAATACACGAGTGAGGAAGAGATTTGCGAGCGGATAAAGGATGCGGACATAGTGCTTTGCAACAAGACGCAAATAGGGCGAAAGGAGATGGAGTGTGCGAAGAAGCTGCGATTTATCGGGTTATTTGCCACGGGGTACAACAACATAGATACAAAATACGCTTCGAAGAAGGGGATTGCGGTATGCAATGCGGGTCAATACTCGCAAATGGCGGTAGCGCAGCATGTATTTGCGCTGATGCTCGAGCACGCCTCGCGGGTTGCGGAATACGGAGTGCTGGCAGCAAACGGCACGTGGGCGAAAAGTCGATTTTTCTCACTTTTTTCGCTTCCCACGAGCGAGTTATACTGCAAAACGCTCGGTATAGTGGGATACGGATCGATAGGCAGTGCGGTAGCGCGGATAGCGTTATCCTTTGGAATGAAGGTACTTGCCTTCAACCGCAGTCCGAAAAGGGGCGAGGATGGTGTGGAATTCACCGATTTTGACCGACTGCTCAATGATTCGGATTACATAAGCGTACATTTGCCGTTAAACGACGAGAGCAGGGGCATGTTTTGCAAGGCGGTCTTTGACAAATGCAAGAGGGGCGCGTACTTTATAAACACGTCGAGAGGCGGGGTAGTTGTTGAGGAGGATTTAAGGCGCGCGTTATGCGAGGGCATACTTTCGGGTGCGGCGGTCGACGTTGTTGAAAGCGAGCCGATAAGAGAGGACTGTCCGCTTTTGAAAGCTCCGAACATAACGATTACGCCTCATGTCGCGTGGGCGCCGATTGAAACAAGGCGGCGTCTTTTAGAAATCGTGATGAACAACATAGAGTGTTTTATGAGAGGGGAGCGCGTGAACCGGGTAGACTGTCAGACGTTTTGAAGTTTGTTTGACGTTTTGACGTTTGAAGGTTGACGTTTGGACGTTTGGACGGTCAGGCCGTTTGCCGTGTATAATGGCGGCATTGACTCAAAGGCGGCGGACAAAGCTTTTTAAAAGCTGAAATTTGAAACTTTGTAACTAAAAAAATAAAAATAAAACAAAAAAAGAAAGAGAGGAAAACCTTATGAACAATCAACCGAGACCCGAGTATCCGAGGCCGCAGCTTGTGCGGAAAAGATGGTTAAATCTCAACGGAATATGGGAATTTGAGCAGGACAACGCCTGTATCGGTCTTGACCTGAAGTATGAAGAGCGGGAGAAGCTCAGTCAGGAGATAGTCGTGCCCTTTGCTCCCGAAAGCAAGCTTTCCGGAATCGGCTGCACCGAATTTATGAACGGCGTGTGGTACAGAAAGGAGATAGAAATCCCGCAGGACTGGGAAGGGGAGCGGATAATGCTCAACTTCGGCGCGGTCGACTATCACGCATATCTCTTTGTCAACGGCAAAAGGGTGGGAACTCACAAGGGAGGATATACCCCATTCAGCTTTGACATCACCGAGTACCTTTGCAAGGACGGCAATAACGTTGTGACGCTTTTTGCCAGGGACGATGTGAGAAGCGGCAATCAGGCGGTAGGCAAACAGGCACAGAGCTTTTACAGCGCCGGCTGCTCTTATACGAGGACGACCGGCATATGGCAGACGGTGTGGATGGAGCCGGTGAACAGCTGCCATGTGGAGTCCATAAAGCCTTATCCCGATATAGAAGAGTGCTCGGTCACGCTGGATGTGAAACTTTCAAAATACTCGGTGGGCTGCGAGATCCTCGCCGAGGCGTATTATGAGGGCCGGCTTATGGGTTCGGGACGTACGACCGTGACCTCCATGTCCTCGATGATAAATATAAAACTCGCGGAAAAGTACCTTTGGGAGCCCGGCGAGGGCAGACTTTACGATCTTAAAATCACCGTTACACAGAACGGAAAATGTACGGACGAGGCCGAATCTTACTTCGGTCTTAGAAGCGTCGCCCTCACTAATAAAAAATTTCTTATCAACGGCAAAAGCGTTTTCGGCAGATGGGTGCTCGATCAGGGATTTTATCCCGACGGCGTCTATACCGCACCAAGCGACGATGCTCTTAAGGCCGATATCGTAAATTCGATGAAGCTGGGCTTTAACGGCGCAAGACTTCATCAGAAGGTGTTCGAACCGAGATATCTTTATTGGGCCGACAAGCTTGGCTACCTCTGCTGGGATGAGTACGGTAACTGGGGTATCAAAACATGGGATATAAGCCAAATCGAACGCTATCTGCCTGAATGGATGGAAACGGTCGAAAGAGATTTCGCTCATCCGTCTGTTATCGGCTGGTGCCCTTTTAACGAGACTTGGGATAACGAGGGCAGACAACAGTCAAACGCCCTTATCAATCTCGTCTATAAGGTGACAAAACAAATCGACCCCACTCGACCCGTTATCGATACCTCGGGTAACTTCCACGTCGGCCCCGATACCGATATCTATGATATCCACGACTACGACCAAAATGTCGAAAGCTATACCGCACGCATCGGTAAGGGCGTTTATGAGACATTTAAAAATCGCCAAAAATGGTACGGCCAACCTTTCTTCGTGAGCGAGTACGGCGGTATCGCTTGGTCGCTTTCCGATAACGGCTGGGGATACGGCAACGCCCCTAAGTCTGAAGAGGAATTTATAAACAGATATAAGGGCCTTACCGAGGCAATGCTCAATAACCCCGATTGCTGCGCCTTCTGCTATACTCAACTCACCGACGTCGAACAGGAACAAAACGGCCTGATGACCTATCAGAGACAGTTTAAGTTCGATCCCGAAATATTCTATAAGATTAATACTCAAAAAGCTGCGATAGAAAACTGATATCTCCCCGTAACAGTAAATTTTTATCGCCGCATGCAGAAGCCCCGTCACTTGTTAAGAGCCTTTCGCGCCCGCGGCGCGACGGGGCTCTGCCCTCGACCCGCCGGCTTTTGAAAAGCCGGGGAAACAAACAAAGCAAACCGTAGTGCGGTGTGTACGTCGCTTGTTAAGAGCCTTTCGCGCCTGCGGGCGCGACGGGGCTCCGCCCTCGACCCGCCGGCTTTTGAAAAGCCGGGGAAACAAACAAAGCAAACCGTAGTGCGGCGCGGCGGGCCTTGCGCGGGCTTTGCCCCGCAAGGTCAAGGCAAAAAGGGTACGGCGACTCGGTGAAAGCTCGCTTTCCCCCGACGCCGTACCCTTTCTGCCCTGACTCTGCACGCCCGAAGGGCGGCAGAGCATTCGCCGCGCTAATGAAGATTTCGCTCTAAGGTTTATAAAAAAGCGAAGAGGCCGCACAAACGCGGCCGTCTTGGCAGTTTGAAAGTTTTTGCAGGGGTACGGGGAGGCTTTTTTCAAAAAGCTCCCCGAGAAGAGTCGAAGGGTTTGCGCCGATATGCCGTCTTAGGGTTTTTCGGTGGTATTTTGCGATTGTTTTTTCAATTTAATTTTGTTAATTTGGCGATTGAGAGCAGGTAAGAGGTGTTTTGCGAGGAAATAAGCGGCGCAGGCGGCGGTGACACCGATAATGAGGCCGGCGATTACGTCGGTGGGGTAATGGACTGCGAGGTAGATTCTTGAGAAAGCGATAGTGAAAGCGAAGACAAGAACGGTCCAGGAATATTTTTTATTGCCGCAGAGGAAGACGGCGCTTGAAAAGGCGAAAGCGGCGGTGGTATGGCCGGAGGGGAAGGAGAGGTCGCTTTCGGTGGCGCGTCCGACGGCGTCCCAAAGGGAGCGGGCGATATCGTTCATTATGTAGGGGCGAGGGCGGGCGACCAAGTTTTTAAGTATGACGTTAGTGAAAAGCGCGCCGATAATGAGTGCGATGAGTGCGGTGAGGCCGAAGCGGCGGGTTTTAGGTATCAAGGTCAGTAGGATGCCGAGGGCGATAAAGAAGATACCCTTATAGCCGAAGAGGGTCACGAATTTAAAAAACGGGTCAAGTAATGTGCCGGCGGCGTTATGCAAGGCATGGCAGAAGGAGAAGAGCGCCTCATCGAAGGGGGCGAAAAACGTATTAAGAAATTCGACGAAAAAATTCACATCCATAATTATTAACCGTCTTGTTTATTTATTGTTTTTAATATTTTTATTATTTGATTAAGCTTTGAATTTAAATACGAGTTTTTCACTGTATTAGTTTCATTTTTTTACTCAGTTCGGTGAGTTTTTCGAAGGTGAGGGGTGAGATATCGTGTTCGATTTTGCAAGCGTCCTCGCGAGCGGTTGTCTCGTCGACGCCGATTTTGACGAGGAGTTCGGTGAGCAGCATATGGCGTTCGTATGTTCTTTCAGCTATTTCGAGTCCGGCTTTGGTAAGTGAGATATGGCCGTTTTCATTTACCGTTATATAGCCGTTTTCTCTGAAGTTTTTCATAGCGATACTGACGCTCGGGCGTGAGAAATGCATTTCGGTAGCGATATCAATTGAGCGCACGGCGGCACGTTTTTTACTGAGGATGAGGATCATTTCAAGGTAATCCTCTGCCGATTCGTGTATTTTCAAAAGCGACACTCCTTTTTATACTTTTTATGTATATGAGAAAGCGGCACACCGAACAGGCGTGAGCTTACTTAATAACTTAATATTTTATTATTTGATTAATACGTTTACAGTTTAGCATACAAAAAGAAAATTTTCAAGATTTGGCGCCGTGTTTTAATTTTTTTTACATATTTATTAATTTTAATTAAATTTTAAATTAATATTAATTGATTGACATGAGAGTCGACCTTGCGGGCAAAGTTTTTTAGTGCAATAAAGGGCGACAATGATAAATACGTACAATATATCGTTCAAAAACATATATAAATTTACAATCGATTTATGATATATTTATATAGGGAAGATACGGGCGGCGCGCCGATTTCTCTTTATTGAATTTAATTTATTGAAAAAAGCACGAATAATATTTGAAAGGACGCTTTCGCGCCGAAAGCCGCGTAATGAACATGGAAAAGAATTATTTACTTGAAAACGCAAGGGCGATTGAGCTTTACGAAAAGGTAAAGGATTTGCCCATATACGATTATCACTGTCACCTTGACCCCGAAGCGATATACAAAGACGAGCCCTGCCCGGACATCGGCAGCTTATGGCTTTCGGGCGACCATTACAAATGGCGTCTTATGAGGCAGGCGGGAGTGGCTGAAAAATATATCACGGGGGACGCGCCGTACAAAGAGAAATTCATAAAATACGCAGAGAGCTCGTGTTTTGCGGCCGGAAGTCCTCTTTTTAGTTGGAACGTCATGGAGCTTGACAAATATTTCGGTATTGAGGACACGCTCACGGGGGAAAGCGCGTCCGACATATACGAACGCGCGGCCGCGCGCATAAAAGAGAGCGAGATGTCTCCAAGGAAGCTGATAAAGGGATCGAACGTGCGTTTTATTGCTACCACGGACGACATTGCAGACAGTCTTATTTGGCATGAAAAGCTAAAGAAGGATGAAAGCTTTGACGTCACGGTGACGCCTTCCTTCAGGTGTGACAGGCTTCTTCTGATAAACAAGCCGGACTATGCGGACTATATAAAGAAGCTTGAGGATGTATGTTCCTTTGAGATAAAGAGCATTGACGATCTTTGCCGTGCGATAGAGGCAAGGTTAAGTTATTTTATTGAGCGCGGCTGCATATTCACCGACCTTGGTATTCCTGATTTTCCCGACCGTATAGGCACAAAGGAGGAGGCGCAGGCGGCGTTTTCGGCAGCTCTTAATTCAGGGGAGATAACGCGGGAGAGTTACATGAGCTTTCTTGGTTACATGATGACATATTTAGGGCGTCTGTACAAAAGAACGGATCGTGTCATGCAGCTTCATCTTGCGGTAAAGAGGGGTGCGAACGAGGCGCTCACGTCGCTGTGCGGCGCGGACTGCGGTTCCGACTGCATAGGGGACGTCATAAAAGGCGACCACATAATTGCGCTTTTTAACGAGATTGCACGTGAAGGAGGAATGCCTCGCACGATTGTTTACACTCTGAACCCGTCGATGACCGAGCTGCTTGTTACGATTGCAGGCAGTTTCAGAAACGTCAGCGTTGGGGCGGCGTGGTGGTTTTGCGATCACAAGCGCGGCATTGAAAATGTAATCAGGTGTATTGCCGAGGAGGCGAATTTGGGAGAATTCACAGGTATGTTAACCGATTCGAGAAGTTTTCTTTCATATGCAAGGCACGATTATTTCAGAAGGATACTCTGTTCGCTCATAGGGGAATGGGTTGAAAACGGAGAATATCCCGAAGCGCTTGCTTTCCCGCTTGCGAAAAGGATATGCTGCAAAAACATTGCCGATATTATAGCGCAAAGGGCAAGCGCTGAAGGTGCAAGATGAAGCTCGGCGCGCAGCTTTACACGCTGAGGGAGTTTTGCAAGGACACAAAAGGGCTTGAGGAGGCCATATGCAGGGTAGCAAAGATGGGATACGTCACGGTTCAGCTTTCGGGAGTGTGTCCGTACGACCCGGCGTGGATGAAAAAGGTTCTTGATTTTTACTCTCTTACAGCCGACATAACTCATTTTGCAGCCGACAAAATAGCAAACGACACGAAAAAGGTCATAGAGCATCACGACATTCTGTCCTGCAAGCACATAGGCATAGGTTCAAATCCTTTTGGGGCGACGCCGGAGGGGCTTGAGAAGCTTTTAGCTTTTCTCGGTCCGGCTCCCAGGCTCATAAAGGAGTCGGGGCATCGCTTCATGTATCACAATCACAACGCCGAATTTGCGAAATTCGGCCAAAAGACCTATCTTGAGCTTCTGTGCGAAGCCTTTGATCCTCTCGAATGCGGCATAACCTTTGACGCGTACTGGGCGCAAGCTGCGGGTTGTGATCCCGCGCACGAGATAAGGAGGCTTGCCGGGCGGGTTGACTGTGTTCATTTAAAGGACATGGTATATTCCGAAAAGGACAAAGGAGTGCGCATGGCGCCGGTAGGAAAGGGCAACATGAACTATCCTGAGATAATAAAGGCCTGTGCGGACGCGGGGGTAAGTCTTGTATATGTGGAGCAGGACAACTGCTATGAGAGCGACCCGTTTGACTGCCTTGAGCAAAGCTACAATTATTTAAAGGGCATGATACACGATACATAATTTATGATACACGATATAAAGTGAAGCGTGGGCGCTTATGACAAGCTTTGCCGCCATTGCCGGCGGGGTTTATCGGCGCCCTCAATATCCGTCTCAAAGAACGGCGAAGCTTTTTTGCCGTCTTTTGCGGTAGGAAAAGCGACCTACTTTTACTTTTGTTTCACTAATTTGATACGAAAAACTTTCAAATAAACTATTTACAAAAGGTATAAAGCGTGCTATAATTTAATGTGGCTGAAAAATCAATTTTTTAATTTCAAATTAATATTATTTTAATCGGAGGTACAAATACATGGAAAGAAAAAAACTTTCTATGGACGGTAACACCGCGGCGGCGCACGTTTCTTACGCGTTCACCGAGGTTGCGGCGATTTACCCCATCACCCCTTCCTCGCCTATGGCCGAGGTGACCGACACCTGGTCGGCTACCGGACTTAAGAACATTTTCGGCGATACCGTTAAGGTTGTCGAGATGCAGTCCGAGGGCGGAGCGGCAGGCGCTGTTCACGGCTCTCTTGCGGCGGGCGCTCTTACAACTACATACACTGCTTCTCAGGGACTTCTTCTTATGATCCCCAACATGTATAAGATTGCCGGTGAGCTTTTGCCCTGCGTCATCCATGTTTCGGCGCGCTGCGTGGCCTCTCACGCTCTCAACATTTTCGGAGATCATTCCGATATTTACGCATGCCGTCAGACCGGCTTTGCGATGCTCGCTGAAAGCAACCAGCAGGAGATTATGGACCTTGGCGCTGTCGCTCACCTTTCCACAATAAAGGGAAGAGTTCCGTTTATCAACTTCTTTGACGGCTTCCGCACCTCCCATGAGATCCAAAAAATCGAGGTTTGGGATTACAAGGACCTTGAAGAAATGCTCGACAAGGACGCTGTCGCGGCCTTCCGCGCACGCGCGATCAATCCTGAGCATCCAGTTCTGCGCGGTTCCGCCGAAAACGGAGACATCTTCTTCCAGCACAGAGAAGCCTGCAACAAGTACTACAACGACCTTCCCGCCGTTGTTGAAGAATATATGGCAAAGGTCAATGAAAAGCTGGGCACAAATTACGACCTGTTTAACTACTACGGCGCGCCTGACGCGGACCGTGTTATAGTGGCTATGGGTTCGGTTTGCGACGTAACCGAGGAGGTTATCGATTATATGAACGCCATGGGCGAAAAGGTCGGTCTTGTCAAGGTTCGTCTTTACAGACCTTTTGTGGCCAAAAAGCTCATTTCCGTTCTTCCCGAAACGGTCAAAAAGGTTGCCGTTCTCGATAGGACAAAAGAGCCCGGCGCTCTTGGCGAGCCCCTTTATCTTGACGTTGTTACCGCTCTCGCACAGGGCGGTGTGAAGGCGAAGGTCGTCGGCGGACGTTACGGTCTCGGTTCTAAGGATACAACTCCCGCTTCCATCTTTGCAGTTTACGAAAATCTTGCAAAGGATGAGCCCAAAAACAACTTTACCATCGGAATAGTCGACGACGTGACAGGCACTTCTCTTGAGGAAAAGCCCGCGCCCGACACTTCCGCAAAGGGCACCATCTCCTGCAAATTCTGGGGACTCGGCGGCGACGGTACTGTCGGCGCAAACAAGAACTCGATAAAGATCATCGGCGACCACACCGACAAGTATATTCAGGCGTACTTCCAGTACGACTCCAAGAAGACGGGCGGCGTCACGATTTCTCACCTGAGATTCGGCGATAAGCCAATAAAGTCGCCTTATTATATCACAAAGGCCAATTTTGTCGCATGCCACAACTCTTCTTATATTCTCAAGGGATATAAGATTGTCGAGGACGTCGTTCCCGGCGGCACCTTCCTGCTCGACTGCCAGTGGGATACTCCCGAGGCGCTTGAACAGCATCTGCCCGCTTCGGTCAAGTCCTACATAGCAAACAACAACATTTCTTTCTACACGATTAACGCCACCATGCTTGCCGCAAAGAAGATAGGCAACGCAAAGGTCAAAAACACCGTTCTTCAGTCCGCTTTCTTCTCGCTTGCGGGTATCCTCCCCAAGGATGAGGCTGTGGAATACATGAAGAAGATGGCGTATAAGTCGTATATTAAAAAGGGCCAGGCAATGGTCGACCTTAACTACGCCGCAATAGACGCCGGCGCCGACGCTTACACCAAGGTCGAAGTTCCCGCGTCATGGAAGACCGTCAAGGTCAATGACGACGTTCAAACGGCAAGCGGCGCAAGACCCGAGCTTGTCGACTTTGTCAACAAGGTAGTGATCCCCGTCGGAAAGATGGCGGGCGACTCTCTCCCTGTTTCCGCCTTCATGCCCTATGCCGACGGTACTTTCCCGCAGGGCTCCGCGGCGTATGAAAAACGCGGCGTCGCGGTCAATGTTCCCGTTTGGGACAGCGCCAAGTGCATCCAGTGCAATATGTGCTCCTTCGTTTGTCCGCACGCGACAATCCGTCCCTACGCCATGGACGAAAACGAGGCGGCAAACGCTCCGGCAGCCACAAAGTTTACCTCTAAGATGATCGGTAAGGGCTGCGAAAACTATAAGTTCACTATCGCCATATCGCCTCTTGACTGCATGGGCTGCGCGCTCTGTGTCAAGGTTTGTAAGGTGGGCGCTCTCGAAATGGTTCCCCAGGAATCTCAGCTCGATCAGCAGCCCGTGTTCGATTACGCGGTCGCAAACGTCACAAAGAAGGAAACGCCTTTTGCCGATACGACCGTTAAGGGCTCGCAGTTCAATCAGCCCCTGCTTGAGTTCTCAGGATCCTGCGCAGGCTGCGCCGAGACCTCTTACGCTCGCCTCATCACTCAGCTTTTCGGCGAGAGAATGTATATTTCCAACGCCACGGGCTGCTCTTCAATTTGGGGCGGTTCTGCACCCGCCACTCCTTATACGGTAAATAAGGATTCCGGTAAGGGACCCGCATGGGCCAACTCCCTCTTTGAGGATAACGCCGAGCACGGATTCGGTATGTACACCGGACAAAAGGTCATCCGCGACAGACTTATCGGTTATGTCAAGGAGATTGCCGCAAATACTCCGAATGAGGATATCAAGGCCGCGGCCGAAGAATATCTTGCGACAGCAAATGACAGTAAAGCCAACGAAAAGGCGACCGCCGCTCTCGTTGCCGCGCTCGAAAAGAATCCTTGCTGCGACCTGTGCAATAAGGTGCTTGCCGAAAAAGATTACCTCGCAAAGAAATCCGTTTGGATCTTCGGAGGCGACGGCTGGGCTTACGACATTGGTTTCGGCGGACTTGACCACGTCCTCGCAGCCGGCGAAGACGTCAATGTCATGGTCTTTGATACCGAGGTGTATTCCAACACCGGCGGTCAGGCTTCCAAGGCGTCCAATATCGGTCAGGTCGCTCAGTTCGCCGCAGCGGGTAAGTCTATCGGTAAAAAGAACCTCGCCGAGATCGCTATGTCTTACGGATATGTCTATGTGGCTCAGATAGCCATGGGCGCCGATATGAATCAGTGCATTAAGGCTATCGCCGAGGCCGAGGCTTATCCCGGACCTTCCCTCATCATAGGATACGCTCCCTGTGAAATGCACGGAGTTAAGGGCGGTATGACCAACTGCCAAAACGAAATGAAGAGAGCGGTCGAAGCCGGTTATTGGCATCTGTTCAGATACAACCCCGCTTCTTCAAGCAACAAGTTTACTCTTGACAGCAAGGCCCCCGTTTCGGATTATAAGGAGTTCATTACAAGTGAAGTGCGCTATGCTCGCCTTTCTCAGTCCTTCCCCGAAAGAGCCGCCGAGCTATTCAGTAAGGCCGAGGCCAACGCTAAGGCTAAATACGAGAGACTTGTTAAACTCGGTAAGCTGTATGAGTGATTAATTATTGGTTATTAATTAATAATTAAATAGAACACAGGTAAAGGGGCTGTAAAAAAACAGGCCAAAAAAATCCGAGGTTCACTGAAGGAAGTGAATCTCGGATGTTTTTTAATTA
>CANPZU010000041.1 GCA_947588825.1 uncultured Clostridia bacterium | reverse complement strand
CATATTTCTCTTCCTTTTTCTCCTTTTAATTAAAAAACATCCGAGATTCACTTCCTTCAGTGAACCTCGGATTTTTTGGGCCTGTTTTTTTACAGCCCCTTCTTAATACTACTGATCGGCATATATACACTCTTGCGGTCCTTTTAGAAGGCTTAATATCCCGGCATCGTAGCATGTTTACATAAAATAAAGCCGTACGCTTGCGAGCTTATGCGCCGGGATGCCGCTTTCTTGACAGATCGCTTATTAAATAAATGTAGTTTGGCATTTACTTTGCAAGTATTTTTATCTCGCTTATACGAATTGGCGAGTCGCAGTCAAAGGAGACGGTAACGCTCGTTGTTCTTGCCGGCTTGTTAAGTTCAAGTATGGCGCAGCTGCCCGAATATATCTGCTCGCTTTTTGCGGAGTAGGAATCCGAGAGGACTTTCACATCATCAAAGCTGTAATACTTGCCGATCGATATGTTTGAGACCGAGGTGAATGAGGATGCGTAATCCGAGCTGTTGTAAACCATTACGCCGATTATATCATGCGGGGCGTCAAAGGTAAATGTGAGGGTGACGTCGCCGGCCTCGGTAAGCGTCTCGTAATTTTTAAATTTTACGTTTGCGTTAATCTGTCCGTCCGTCAAATACTCTTGTCCCGAGGCGAGGTTTTCAGCTTTGAGCGACGCCTGACCGGCTATGTTTTTTGCTCCGCTCACCTCATAGGGCAGATTTTGGGAACTTAGCGTCGGCCCGTTGACAAAAAGCGCGCCGTCCTTTCTAAAACCTACCGTGTCGATTGTAAAATGTCTGAAATTGTTCATTTGAGGCAGCAGCGAATGATATACGATGTAAAGCTCTTCTCCAATGTATAAAAACATTGCGTGTCCCGTGCCGTCAAAATAGGCGGCCGCGGCCTCTTCTTCATTGCCGATACCCATTATGGGCAGATCCGAACCCTTTTTGTAGCTTCCCAGCGGGGAATCGGAGGTGGCGTATCCTACGGCGTAATACTTTGAGCCGAAATAATTGGCGCTGTAGGTCAGGTAATATGTCCCGTTATGCTTTATTACAAAGGGACCTTCGTTCCACAGCCCCTGCTGCGTTTCCCAAGGCTGCGTGGCTTTGCCCTTTTCAGTCAGGGTAGAACGCCCTACCTCGGTAAGCTTTACCGGACTTGAGCCCTCTTTTATTGTGTAGGGATTTTCAAGCTCAACTCCCCACAGAGTGCTTCTAACGCTCTTGTTGCTTCCACCCGAGGAGGCGTTGTCTGCTATCTGATCTCTGACAAAATAATAATACATCCTTCCGTCATCGTCGGTAAAAAGCGTCCCGTCGATCGTCGGGAAGTCGTTTCCGAAGTTGAAAACAGGTTTTTTGCCGTCGATTCCCTCGGCGACGGCGTTACTGAAGGGTCCGACCGGACTATCGGAAACCGCCACACTGCCGTGGAGCACTCCGCTTGAGCCCGTGGCGGCGGTGTAATACATGTAGTACTTGTCACCTATCTTGTATACTTCGGGCGCCCAAAGTCTGCTTGTGCACCAGTCGGTGCGCTTGGGACTGAAGCATTGGCCGGCGTCCTCCCAGTTTACAAGATCTGTTGAAGTGTAGACCTCAAAGCCCTCGATTGTGGAACCCGGCTTCACATAAAGACGCGTGGTTCCGTACAGGTAAAAAACTCCGTCCTCATATAACAGAAACGGGTCGCCGAGAAACGGCCCCGATTTGTACATCTCGTTGTAATAGTAAAGAGCCGCCTTACCTGCCTCTTTGCTGTTTTGATAATTGATTCCCACAATGTCGCTTTCGAATATTTCGTTAAATCCGTCTTCTTGCGGATTTTTTGAGCAGGAAAAAACAGAGAGGATAATTAGCGATAAAAGCAGGGCAGAAAGAGGTCTTATCAAAAATTTCTTTATCCTCATATCAAGAAAGCCCTTTATCTTTATATATCTTCGTTTTCAATAAGCTCGATCAGCTTTTTAAGTTCGGATGCGGTAAGAGTTACTCCCTTACCCATTTTATCGTGTTCTTTGTTCCATGTTCTGATGTCGTAAATCGGTTCCCGTTCGTTCCAGCTTACAAGATTGATTTCTTTTGACCATCCGCTTTCCATTGTTGAAAGCTTTCCGAGTTCCTTTACTATATCGTATTTTATCTGCGGCATATGTATAATTTCCCCCTTTTGTTTTAGTGTGAACGTACTTTTTTCTACTATTATTATATCAACACTTTCATGTATAGTCAATAAGGGTCTCTTATTATTTTGCAAAAAAAATTAAGGCGGTGTTGACAAAGTTAAAAGGATTTTGTATAATGAAAATGTAAACGCATAACGTTTAAATAAAATTTAATAAAAATAACGGGAGGTAACCATGCTTAAAAAATCAGCCGATTTCGTAATTCCCGAAGCCGCCCTTGCCGGCCCGAACGACTGCTTCTACATTAATCCCATAGGAAGCGCGGAGGCGCCGGATCCTTTTGTCACCTATGATAAAAAATACGGGTATTATTATTTGCTGTTCACAAGGGGAAGAGAAGTGCGCGTTTACCGCAGCCATAATCTGAAGGACCTGAGAGAGGACGAAAACAGTAAACAGGTTTACAGCATCGCCGCTCCAAACGGTATACACGGCTGTATTTGGGCGCCGGAGATGCACTTTTTTGACGGCAGATGGTATATATACACAAGCGGCGCGCGTACCCCGGACGGCCGCGAAGATCGAACCCTCTTTATCCTGCGCTCTTATACCGACGATCCGTTTGACGGCTTTGAATTTGCCGCCTTTCCCGACAGCGGCCTCAATGCGATCGACCCCACCGTTTACAAACATACCGACAACAATATATATATGTGCTACTCCGCGGAAAAAAATGGCCTCCGCATCCATATAAGAAGGATGAAGGATCCCATAAGCTTCGCACAAAACAAGGGGACCCTTATATGCGAGGCGGAGTATGACTGGGAAAAAGTGCCTCCTTACGTCGGGAATTCCACTATAGTCGAAGGACCCTTCTTTTTAAGATCGCCTGATAAGAGTCGTTTGTTCCTGCTCTATTCGGCAAACGGCTGCTGGTCGGACAACTACAGCTTCGGCGTGCTTGAGTGTGTGGGCGAGGATCTTACCGATCCCAAATCATGGGTCAAGGACGAAAAACCTCTCTTTATAATGGGAAATGGCACGTATGGCCCGGGTCATGCCTCTTTCTTTACGGCAAAAGACGGTAATGTCTATATCGCCTACCACAGTATGCATGAAAGCAATGTCAAGGTTTCATGGGCGCCGAGATATCTGCATGTGCAGCGGGTTTATTTTGACCAAACAGGCTTTCCCGCCATCGGCGAGCCTCTTCCCATGAATGTAAAATACAAAGAGCCTTGAAGCCCGTCAGGGGATTAAAAAAGCCTCACAACCTCTGCTTAAAAAAATAACCAAGACGGTCGTTTGTGCGACCGTCTTGGCTTTTAAGCTTTATCGCCGTGTTTTCATAAGCGCCCACGGTTTGCGCTTTTTTAGCTCTCTTGAGCCTGTTTGATCGGCTTTTCAAAAGTCGTTTTTATAAAAAGGCTGCGTTTTGGTTTGCGCAACTCGGAGTCAAAAATCCGTTATATTTACATATAAGATTCAATAACGGTCAAAGAAGGTTTTAATGACGGTTCCGCAAAGCGTTTGGCCGAAGAAGGGGGAGTTATAGGAGGCGCTTTTATTATCCGCTCGGAGAATTTCATGAGTATCGCGCCCGGAGGCTGAAAAAACGGTTATATCCGCGCGGGAAGCGACTTTAAGCTCACCCTCGCGATGAAGCACGCGGGCGGGGTTGTAGGCGATCATCTCGACAAGTCTTTGCAGCGAGATTACTCCTCGACTTACAAGGTGAGTATACGAGGCGGGAAACAGGGTTTGCAGAGAGATCATACCGCAGGCGGCCTCTTTCGGGCTTTTGTTTTTCAGTGCCTCGGGTTGAGGAGAGTGGTCGCTTGATATACAGTCGATAGTGCCGTCTTTTATGCCCTCGGTTATGGCGTTCTTATCTTCGGCAGTGCCCAAAGGGGGCATAAGCTTAAGATTGTTGCCGAAAAAGAGAATGTCGTGCTCCTCAAATATGAAGTACTGCGGACAGGTGCCGCAGGTGATTTTTACGCCCGCGTCCTTGGCGCGGCGAACTATATCAACCGAGCGAGCGCTTGATAGGCAGCTTATGTGAATCGGGCAGCCGCTTTCGGCGGCGAGCACCACGGCAGTGGCGGTGGCGACGTCCTCTTTTATCTTAGGCAGATAATCGAGATAGCCGTTTTGTACAGGCTCCGAGCATTTTATAATAAAAGGGTATGAGTGTTCGGCGCAAATTTTCATAGCCTTAAGAAGGATATCGGGCGGGGTGTAGGAGGTGCAGCTGACCGCCGCCGCTCCGTTTTCCATAAGGCTCACAATATCGCAGAGCTGCGATTCATCCTTGCCCGTTGCCGCGCAGGCGCAGGGAAGTACTTTGCAGCTTGCCGAAAGGGAATTGGACACAACGTATTTTATAATACTTGGATCGTCGGGACGGGGAGAGGTGTCGGGAGTTGTCAAAAACGTAGTAAAGCCGCCCGCGCACGCCGCCAAAGAGGCGGACTTTAAAGTTTCGGCGGACATATACCCCGGTTCGCGGGCATGAGTGCAAAGATCAACAAAGCCCGCGCTCACATAGTGGCTTTTTGCGTCATAAATGAAAAGACCCGTGGGGTCTATACCGTCGATGCGAACCCTGCCGATCTCGACAATGCGCGATTGTCCTTTCTCATCATTTTCAATAAGAATAGAACAATTTTGCAAAGAGGAGAGAGAATGGTCTATAAGTCTGGCGTTTTTTATAAGTGTGTACTTCTTTTGCACGGCGTATCATCTCCTGTCCTGCTTCATAGGTTTTTCGCTTACTGAAACTTAAGCATGTATCCCCGGCCCCGTACTGTATAAATAAGGCGTTGGCCAAAGGTATAATCCAGCTTTTTTCTCAAAAATCCTATATAGACCGGGAGAATGCTTTCGCTTTTTTGACCGTCAAAAATCTCAAGCAGTTTCTCTGCTTTCACACACCGTCCCATATTGTAGTACAAAAGCTTAAAAATTTTGTACTCAATAGGGGATAAGGAGACGCTTATTCCTTTGTATATGAGCCCTTGCGTTGTAAGGCGCGGAGCGCTGCCGCCGTCGACGGGCAGGTGCAAGCGCACAGCATTGACAAAATCCTCTTCAATAAAGGGGCGCAGAAGATCGGCGCCCCTTCGTTTGTCGGCAGATATGGTGAGAATACCGGCGCGTTCGGCCGGCAAAGTCACCGTGTCGGCGTCAGCAATAATAAGCTCCGCCGCATCGGGTATATGATCCGAAACGGCAATATCCCGAATACCGTGTTCGTGCAGTATTACCTCAAGGGCGTCAAAAAGAAGGTTGTCTGTTGATACTATATAGATCATTTTTAATCTTCAAGCTTTGAGGCAATGGTGTCAAACGCTTTGTCAAGATAGTTATTTTCCATAAACTCCAGCTTTCCCTTGTCGCAAAGGGCGGCAAGGCTTGGGTCGATAGGAATACTTGCAAGCAGATCGATCCCGTACTTTTGAGCCGCCTCTTTTGCGCGGCTTTCTCCGAAGACAGAAATTTTCTTTTTGCAGTCGGGACAGACCAAATAGCTGTAGTTTTCAATAAGTCCCAAAACGGGTATCTTCATGAGCTTTGCCATGTTTAAAGCTTTTTCAACTATCATTGAGACAAGATCCTGCGGGGAAGTTACGATTATTATTCCGTCAACAGGAAGGGATTGAAAGACGGTTAGCGGGACGTCGCCGGTTCCGGGAGGCATATCCACGTACATATAGTCGACATCTCCCCAGCAAACGTCGCTCCAAAACTGTTTTACAACTCCAGCGATGACGGGACCTCTCCAAACCACCGGCTGCGTCTCGTTTTCAAGCAGCAAATTGACGCTCATAAGCTTGATACCGCCGGCGCTTGAAACCGGAAACATACCCTGCTCTGAGCCTGTGACCTGACCTGCCGCTCCGAGTATTTTCGGAATCGAGGGCCCGGTTATATCGGCGTCAAGTATTGCGCTTGTGTATCCGTTGCGCGAGGAAAGAACGGCAAGCATGGAGGTTACAAGCGATTTGCCGACTCCTCCTTTTCCGCTGACCACGGCGATGACCTTTTTTACATTCGACATCTCGTTTGCGGGAAATTCAAGACTTTCCTGATTCTTTGACGGGCAGTTTGCCTCGCAGGTAGAGCAGTCATGCGTGCATTCGTTTTCATTTATATTTTCTGTTTCTTTTTCAGCCATAAGATTCCTCCGTTTTTTTATTATTTTGTGTCAGCCGCCGCAAAATTATTTTGCGGCGGTCGGCTTTGGGTTTAAAGCCGCCGAGCTTAGTCGACGATACTCCCAAAACAGCTTCCGAAAGCGGCGGCGGCGTTTGCCTCGTCGGTGTCAATGTGCATGGCGAGCGCGTAATTTTCGCTTACTCTGACTACGACGTCGTCAAAAATGAGCGCTCTGCCCTCGCTGTTTATCCTGACCTTTACGATGTCCTTGTCTTTTACTTTGAATTCCTCGGCGTCCTTGGGGGTCATGTGGATGTGACGCTTTGCGATTATGCAGCCATGGTCAAGGTCGATCTCGCCGCAAGGTCCGACAAGCTTGATTCCGGGCGTGCCCGAAACGTCCCCGCTTTCTCTTACCGGCACGTTTTTCAGTCCGAGAGTGCGCGCGTTGGTGTAAGAAAGCTCCACCTGAGTCTCTTTTCTTGCAGGTCCCAAAACGCTGACCTTAAGGCTGCCCTTTTCTCCCACAAGCGTGACCTTTTCTTCGCATGCAAACTGACCGGGCTGCGAAAGGTCCTTTTTATTTGTCAATGTATGACCCTTACCGAAGAGCGTTTCGATGTGCTCGTTTGTAAGGTGAATGTGTCTTGCGGATGTTTCAACAATAAAATTCATAGCTTCCTCCGAATAATATGCCACAAAGTGCAAATAATTATCTGTGTGTACTCAGGTAATTATAACATAACAAAATAAAAAAGTAAACAGGTGAAACTATGTTTTTTAACGAAAATATCAAAGAAACACTTATGAATGGCGATCAAGAATCGTCAAACGGCGACAACGGTTCGGAAAACGAAAACAACGACGGGAGCGTTACCGTTGAAAACAAAGGCAAAAAGATACACTGTATAACTATCATAGGACAGATAGAGGGACATTATCCTCTGGGAGGCGGGCAGAAGGCGACAAAATACGAGCATGTGCTTCCCGCCCTTGTTTCGGTGGAGGAGGACGAGGCGATAAGCGGACTTTTGATACTGTTGAACACCGTCGGCGGCGACGTTGAAGCGGGTCTTGCCATTGCCGAAATGGTAGCGTCTATGAGCAAGCCGTCGGTATCGCTTGTGCTCGGAGGGGGACATTCTATAGGCGTTCCTCTCGCGGTGTCGGCAAAGAAATCCTTTATTGTGCCCTCCGCTACAATGACCGTTCACCCGGTTCGCATAAGCGGAACGGTGATAGGCGCGCCTCAGACCTTTCGTTATTTTTCCGATATGCAGAATCGCATTACAGAGTTTATTTGCTCGCATTCCAAAATAAGCGCGGAGCGTTTTAAAGAGCTGCTTATGAAATCGGACGAAATGGCGGCCGATATCGGAACCATACTGGAAGGAAAGCAGGCTGTGGAGGAAGGACTCATCGATTCTCTCGGCGGACTCTCCGACGCGCTCGAGGCGCTTTCACAGATGATGTAAACTTTTTATAACTTAACCAAATTGCTTGACAGGGCAGGGCGGTTGTGTTATAATTGGCGTAGTAAATTATTGCACCTGTTTCCCTTTACGGGCCAATTATGAAGTTTGGATTTATGGCTTTATAAGGAAAAAAGGAAAAGGCGAGGTTACTATGAATGTCCGAAGATTTAAAAGAGGAGTTTTTCTCGTTTTTTGTATAATGCTCACCCTGTCGCTGGTGGCTTGCGCATTGCCTGATTGGCTTGGCAATATCGTCAGTGGCGACGACCCTTCAAACACCGAGACGACTCGGCCGTCAAACTTTTTGCCGAGCTCCGTTGAAAGAAAGAATGGAGTTTACACCATACTTCTTCTTAACGAGCAAAGAACGATCGGGAATTTAGCTTCAGTGTTTTTGTGTTCGGTGGATACCGCCGGAAACAACGGAGTAAGCTTTTTGCAAATTCCCGTGAAAACATATGTGCATAACGCGTATTCGAGTATTGCAGGAGTTTTTTCCGGCGCCTACAGTTCCTCTATCGCTCAAGGCAACACGGCGGACCGCGCGCGAGAGAGCGCGATACTCGCCGTTAAATCAGTGATCGAAAGCCATTTTTGCGTTTATGTGGATTACTATATTTGCGCAAACCCGGAGCAGCTCGGCGTGCTTACGGAGAAAATCGGCGGGATCGACATAAATGTTCCCTATTCCATGCTCTTAAATAACGGGGCGACCCTTGCGCCCGGAAAACAGTCGCTGGAGGGCGGCAACATGGCCGCTTTTCTATCGTACAGCGGCTTTTCGGATTCGGTGCTCATGAATGCGTATAAGACGGTGATCGCCGCGATATATTCTAAGGCTAAGACTCAAGTGACAAACGACACGGTGTCCCTTTTTGTGTTGGAGATACGAAACTGCATTGTCACAGATATTCCCTCAAACGGCGGTGAAGATATCTTTTTCACCAGAAGGTTGCTTGAAACGGACAGCTCTCGGGTGAGATTTACACAGGTTGCTTCGCAGTCCTGCGCGGTGCCAGCCGGCCTTGTGGAGGTGATACGTAAATCCGAGGCGATAAAAGTCATAAACGAATATCTTGGCGTGTATACCGATGAGCTCACGACCGATATGTTCGACCCGCAAAAAATGTTTACCGATGACACAAACCAGCTTGTGGCAATCATCTACAAGAGCAGCGGCGGAGCCCCACAGATTTATACCGCTCAGGATATCTCGGACGGCCTGCTTCCCCTTACCTGATATTTCATTCAAATTATTTAAAAGTATTTATAGATAAAATAACTGTTGCTGTTACGGCATATTTTGTAAGAAAAACCCGTTTATAAATTGATAAAAGGCGTCCTGCTGAAAGGACGCCTTTTTGAGAAAGCCCCATTTCCGAGAGGAAAAAGTAAATTCCAACCCCTTCGGCTTCAAACTCGGACAACGTCGCAAACTCCGAACCGCTGTCGATGATAACCGTCTGAACCCTTCGTGCCATCGGCACGGGGCTGTTTTTTTACAGCCCCATAAAAACAATAAAGTTTTCCACATTTCCACCGACCGAAAAACTGTCGGTTTGATTTTTGCGCCTTCAAATCAGGATTCCCTCCATATTTCTCTTCCTTTTTCTCCTTTTAATTAAAAAACATCCGAGATTCACTTCCTTCAGTGAACCTCGGATGTTTTTTGGCCTGTTTTTTTTACAGCCCCGAAATGTGCACAAGGGCTATTTGAAAGATTTTTTACTGAGCTTTTGTTTCGCAGTACAGGCAGCGATAGACGGGGCCGACCTTGTCGGTCAATTTAAAGATATGCGGAAGCTCCTGCTCGGTTGAAGTGATGCAGCGCGGATTTTTGCATCTGATTATATTTGTGATACGTTCGGGAAGCTCGGGGTGATATTTTTCGGTACGCACCTCGTTTTTAATAATATTGATTGTGATATTCGGATCGATATATCCTAAGGCATTAAGGTCGATATCAAGAAGCGAATCTATCTTGATTATATCCTTTTTGCCCATTTTTTTACTCGGAACGTTTTTAATCAGCGCTACCGAGCCCTCATAGGCGTCAAGTCCGAGAAACTTATAAAGCTCCATGCCTTTTCCGGCTTTTATATGGTCGATAACAATACCGTTGGTGATAGAATCAATATTCATGTTTTATTCTCCTCATTTAACTGACGGTTATGCCCAAAAGCATGAGGATAAGAGACATCCTCATGTATTTTCCGTACATTACCTGTTTAAAATAGCAAGCGCGGCTGTCATCATCTATTGCCACCGATATTTCGTTTACTCTCGGGAGCGGGTGCATAATGCAAAGATCGTTCTTGGCGGTTTTCAGCTTTTCGGGAGTAAGGATATAGCTGTCTTTGAGTCTGATATAGTCGGCCTCGTTGAAGAAGCGTTCCCGCTGTACTCTTGTCATATAGAGTATATCTAACCCGCCTATAACCTCTTCGAGGTCTTTTGTTTCATAAAAGCTCATGTTATTGCCCTGCGGGGAGGCATGCCTTACATAGTCGGGCAGTCTGAGTTCGTCGGGAGAGATACAGACGAATTTTATATTGTTGTATCTTGAAAGGGCGTTTATGAGAGAATGTACGGTTCTGCCGAATTTCAAATCGCCGCACAGGCCGACGGTAAGACCGTCAAAGGTCCCCTTTTCGCGCTTTATGGTAAGCAGGTCGGCAAGGGTTTGGGTGGGGTGGTTATGTCCGCCGTCTCCCGCGTTTATAACGGGTATTCCCGCTTTAAGAGAGGCGACAAGAGGCGCGCCCTCTTTCGGGTGGCGCATGGCGATTATATCGGCGTAATAGGAGACGACCTTGACCGTGTCTGAAACGCTCTCGCCCTTTGAGGCGGAGCTGCTTTGAGATTCGGAAAAACCGATCACGTTTCCTCCGAGCTCATACATTGCGGCTTCAAAGCTCAATCTTGTGCGGGTAGAGGGTTCAAAGAAGAGGGTCGCAAGCTTTTTACCGCGGCAGCATTCCGAGTATTTTTTTGGGTCGGCTATAATGTCGTTTGCAACGGATATTAGCCGTTCGATTTCCGAGACGGACAAATCGAGGATATCAATAACGCTTCTCATATTTTCGCTCCGTTTACTTTAAGATAGTTTTTGATTCTTGTGACATTTTCCGAATTGGACTCATCCTGCTCAAGGTACTCAATTATGTCGTAAACATTGACGACCGAGTAAACGGGAAAACCGAATTCGCTCTCGATCTCTTGCATTGCCGACAACTCCGATCTGCCCTTTTCACCTCTGTCTACCATGATAAGGCACGCTGAAACCTTGATTCCTTCAATATTTCCGAGTATTTCCATGCTCTCGCGGATGGCGGTACCTGCGGTAATGACGTCCTCGACGATGACAATCTCGTCGCCAGGCTTTGGCGTATAGCCGACGAGAACGCCGCCCTCACCGTGATCCTTTGCTTCCTTGCGATTAAAAAAGAAGGGAAGATCAAGCCCGTATTTGCAAAGAGAGATCGCGGTTGAGACCGCTATCGGAATACCTTTATATGCGGGGCCGAAGAGAACGGTCCTTTTGTTGCCGAGGTGTTTATTGTAAGCCTTGGCGTAGAACTCTCCGAGTTTTGCCGTCTGAGCGCCGGTCTTAATGTCTCCGGCGTTGATGAAGTAGGGAATCTTACGGCCGCTTTTGGCGGTAAAGTCCCCGAATTTCAAAACTCCCGCGCCCTCCAAAAAGGCGATAAAGTCTTTTTTGTAGCCTTCCATAATCGTTACCTCCGTTTTATTAATAATATAATCAACAATCAACAATCAACAAATTCCGAAACGCATTTTTCGTACGATGCGACCGGGTCTTCGCTTGCGGTTATTGGTCTGCCTATTACTATATAGTCGGAGCCGAGCTCCTTTGCCTTGGCGGGTGTGGTTACTCTCACCTGGTCTCCCACATCGGCGCCGGCAAAGCGCACTCCGGGAGTGACGGTAAGAAAATCCTTGCCGCAGGCCGCGTGCACCTTTGCGGCCTCCAAAGGAGAGCAAACGACCCCGTCAAGTCCGCTGTCAGCGGCACATTTCGCGTAGTGCATTACCACCTCGTCAAGCGGGCGTTCTATAAGCAGCTCTTCTTTCATGCGCGCTTGGTCGGTGGAGGTGAGCTGCGTTACGGCAATTAGCAGGGGTCTTGTGCCGTCTGCCCTTGTAAGTCCCTCAAGCGCCGCCGTCATCATTGCTTTTGTGCCCGCGGCGTGAAGATTGCACATGTCGACATCAAGGGAAGATAGGACCGCCATTGATTTTTTTACGGTGTTTGGAATGTCATGCAGCTTCAGGTCGAGGAATATCTTATGTCCTCGCGCCTTTATATCCCGCACGATCTGAGGTCCTTCGGAGTAATACAGCTCCATACCTATCTTAACAAAGGGCTTTTTGGAACCGAATTTGTCAAGAAAGCGGATGACCTCGTGTTTGCTGTTAAAGTCGCATGCGATAATTACGTCTTTTCCCATCGGTGAGCGCCTCCTATTATGTCATTTAAATTGTTTATATTGTATTTTTCCATTGCGGCAGGCAGAGAATTTATGATTTTTTGGCAGGCAAACGGATCGACAAGGTTCATGGCTCCCACCTGCACCGCAGTGGCGCCGGCGAGCATCATTTCAATAACATCCTCGGCGCAGCTGACTCCTCCCATACCGATAATCGGTATCTTAACCGCCTCATACACCCGATACACCATTGAGAGCGCGACCGGAAAAATCGCCGGTCCCGAGTACCCTCCCGTGATATTTGCGAGCAGGGGCTTTTTTGTTTTAAGGTCGATCCTCATGCCGAGAAGAGTATTGATAAGGCTTATTCCGTCCGCTCCCGCTTCCTCGCAGGCGCGCGCTATAAGGGCAATATCGCTCACATTGGGCGAAAGCTTTATTATGACGGGTTTGCCTGTCACCGACTTCACCGCTCTTGTCACTTGCGCGGCGGAGCTCGGGTCGGTACCGAAGCTCATGCCTCCGCCGTGTACGTTAGGGCAGGATATATTAACCTCAAGCCAGCCAATCTGTTCTTCTTTGTCGAGTTTTTCACAGGTATAAGCGTAGTCATCTACAGAAAAACCGCTGACATTTGCCATTACCGGCTTATTAAAGCACTTTTTGAGCTTAGGAAGCTCGGTGTCAATTACCTTGTCTACTCCGGGGTTTTGAAGACCCACGGCGTTGAGCATTCCCGAGGGGCACTCGGCGATTCTGGGCGTGGGATTGCCGAAACGGGGTTCTCTTGTGGTGCCCTTAAAGGAAAAAGTTCCAAGGCAGTTTATGTCATAAAGCTGCGCAAACTCATAGCCGTATCCGAAGGTACCGCTCGCCGGTATTACAGGGTTGTCGATCTTGATTTTACACAGTGTTACATTTGTGTTTACCATACTATTTCCTCTCTTTCAAGGACCGGACCGTCGCGGCATATGCGTTTATAGCCGTACTTTGTTTTGCATGAACAGCCCATGCAGGCTCCGAACCCGCATCCCATTCTCTCTTCAAAGCTGAATTGTCCGGAGGTCAGGGCCTTTTTTTCTATCGCTCTGAACATGGGCATGGGTCCGCAGGTGTAAAAATACGAGTAAGAAATGCCGTCCATTGCATCCGTGACAAAGCCTTTGATTCCCGCCGAGCCGTCTGCGGTGGTGACTTTGACGTCAACGCCGAGAGATTTAAAATCCTCTGCAAGTATAATCTCGTCAGAGCTGTTGAAGCCTAAAATCACGCTTGGCCGTTTATTTTCGCTTATCAGTCTTTTGCAGAGCATGTACAGCGGGGGCACTCCCACTCCGCCTCCGATCAGAAGGGGGTATTCTCCGCTTTTTGAGAGATCGTATCCGTTTCCGAGTCCGGTGAGAAGGTCAAGCGTATCGCCGCAGTTCATTTTTGACATCTTGCTTGTTCCGTTGCCTACGACCTTGTAAATAACGGTGAGCAGGCCGTCCTCGGCGTCGCATACCGAAATGGGGCGACGCAGGAAAAATCCCTCAAGTTTGATATTTACAAACTGTCCCGGCCTTGTTATATCAAAAATATCGCCGCAAAGCTCCATTTTGTAAACCGAGCGCGCAATCTGCGTGTTCGAGCGTATTATAAACGTGCTTTCTTTCATTTTCTTTTTTCTCCGAGTTTACGCGTATTCACGCGTCGATCGTGGATATGCAGAGAGTGGTCTCTTCAAGTACGTCAAGAAGTACCTTCACGGTGTCAAGCGCGGTAAAAATTGTGACGTTGTTTTCAACGGCGCACTGCCTTATTTCATGTCCGTCGGACATCACGTTAGAGGAGTGCATGTCGCGCGTGTTTATAACGTAGGTCACATATCCCTGACGTATGGTGTCAAGTATCTCGTCGCTGCCCTCGCTTATCTTTTTCAGCGAGTGGGTTCTTATGCCGTGCTCTTTCAGGTATTTTGCGGTCCCTTCGGTCGCCATTATGTTAAAGCCCATGTTGTAAAACCTTCTGATGAGAGGGAGGGCTTCCTCTTTGTCCTTATCCGCGATGGTGGCAAGGACGGTTCCGTAATTCATGACATTCATGCCCGAGGCCTGAAGCGCTTTATAGAGCGCTCTTGTGAGTCTGTTATCGTACCCTATAGCCTCTCCGGTGGACTTCATTTCGGGTGAAAGATACGCGTCGAGCCCGCTGAGCTTTGAGAAGGAGAAAGCGGGAGCTTTCACATAATAGCGATTTTTCTCGGGCGGATATATGTCGTAAATTCCTTGTTCTTTGAGAGATTTACCGAGTATCACGAGAGTGCCTATATCGGCAAGGCTGTACCCCGTCGCCTTGGAAAGGAAGGGAACGGTGCGCGAGGACCGGGGATTGACTTCTATAATATAAACGTTTTCGTTTTTGTCCACTATGAACTGGATGTTGAAAAGACCGATTATGCCTATGCCGAGACCGAGCTTTTTGGTGTAGTCGAGAATCGTGCTCTTTACATTGTGCGAAAGGCTGAAGGAAGGATAAACGCTTATAGAGTCGCCCGAATGTATGCCCGTTCTTTCGACAAGCTCCATGATGCCGGGGACGAAAACGTCTTTTCCGTCGCACACCGCGTCGATTTCGACCTCCTTGCCCTGAATATAGTGATCGACAAGTACCGGCTTGTCCTCGTCTATCTCAACGGCGTTTTTGAGGTAATGGCGAAGCTGCTCTTCACACGACACTATCTGCATGGCGCGTCCTCCGAGCACGAAGGACGGGCGCACGAGCACCGGGTATCCGATACTTGAGGCCGCTTTGACTCCGTCCTCAATTTTTGTCACGGCCCTTCCCTCGGGTTGAGGTATCCCGAGAGAGAGCAGTATTTTTTCAAAGCTGTCCCTGTTTTCCGCCCGTTCGATGGCTTGGCAGTCGGTCCCTATGATCTTAACCCCCCTGTCTGTAAGGGGCTGCGCGAGGTTTATCGCCGTTTGACCGCCGAGCGAGGCTATCACCCCGATAGGCTTTTCGAGGTGGATTATATTCATCACGTCCTCGGTGCACAGCGGTTCAAAATAAAGCTTGTCCGAGCAGGTATAGTCTGTCGAGACGGTTTCGGGGTTGTTGTTTATGATTATCGCCTCATAGCCGGCTTCTTTTATGGTCTTTACCGCGTGAACGGTTGAATAGTCAAATTCCACTCCCTGACCTATTCTTATCGGTCCCGAACCGAGAACCAGTACCTTTTTGCTTTCTGACACTATCGACTCGTTTTCATCCTCATATGTTGAGTAGAAGTAAGGAATATAGCTGTCAAACTCGGAAGCGCAGGTGTCTATCATTTTGTACACCGGGAAAATGCCGTTATCCTCTCTCAAACGGTAGATTTCTTCTTCCTTTAAATTCCAAAGCAGGGCGATGTACTTGTCCGAAAAACCCATTCTTTTTGCGTCGGCAAGGACACAAACATTTAAGGGAGAGCTTTTAACGGTCGCTTCCATTTGGGTGATGTTGCGGATTTTTTCAAGAAAGAACATATCGATCTTTGTTGAATCGTATATAACTCCGAGGTCGATGCCTCGGCGAATAAGCTCGGCGATGGCGCATATGCGGTCGTCGGTCCCGCGTTTTATATACTCGCGCAGCTTGTTTGTAGGGAAGTCGTCAAAGGTGTGCTTGTAGATATGGCATATTCCGATTTCAAGCGAGCGCACCGCTTTAAGCAGACTTTCCTCGAAGGTCCTGCCTATGCTCATCACCTCTCCCGTCGCCTTCATTTGAGTTGAGAGGGTGTTGTTTGCCGAGGAAAATTTGTCAAAGGGGAAGCGTGGCATTTTGGTAACCACATAGTCGAGCGCCGGCTCAAAGGAGGCCGGAGTGTTGGCAATGCGTATTTCGTCAAGCGTCATACCGACGGCGATTTTTGCCGAAACGCGCGCTATCGGATAGCCGCTCGCCTTTGAGGCAAGGGCGGAAGAACGGGAAACTCTCGGGTTGACCTCTATAAGGTAGTATCTGAAGGAATCGGGGTCAAGGGCAAACTGCACGTTGCAGCCGCCTTCTATTTTGAGCGCCCTGATTATTTTGAGCGCGCTGTCACGCAGCATGTGATACTCCTTGTTTGTCAGAGTCTGACTGGGGCATACCACTATGGAGTCGCCCGTGTGTATTCCCACCGGGTCGAGGTTTTCCATGTTGCATATGGTTATCGCGGTGTCGTTTGAGTCACGCATGACCTCGTATTCTATTTCCTTATATCCTTTTATGCTCTTTTCAACCAGCACCTGATGCATGGGAGAAAGCATGATTGCGTTTTTTAGAATATCGCGGCACTCGTCCTCGTTGTCTGCAAATCCGCCTCCCGTACCGCCGAGCGTAAAAGCGGGACGCAGCACGACCGGGTATCCTATCTGTTTTGCCGCTTTCAGTCCTTCCTCAATGGAGGTCGCAATCATAGAGGGAAGAACGGGCTCGCCCAAGGACTCGCAAAGTTCCTTGAATTTTTCACGGTCCTCGGCTTTTTCTATGCTTTTACTCGTGGTGCCGAGCAGCTCTGTTCTGCATTCTTTCAGTATGCCCTTCCGCTCAAGCTGCATTGCGAGATTGAGTCCGGTTTGACCGCCTATGCCGGGCACTATGGCGTCGGGACGCTCATAGCGTATAACCTTTGCTATATATTCAAGGGTAAGAGGCTCCATGTACACCTTGTCGGCGATGCTCGTGTCGGTCATGATTGTGGCGGGATTCGAGTTGCAGAGTATGACCTCGTATCCCTCTTCTTTAAGAGCAAGGCACGCCTGCGTTCCCGCATAGTCGAATTCCGCAGCTTGTCCTATCACGATAGGCCCCGAGCCGATAACAAGTACCTTTTTTATATCTGTGCGTTTAGGCATTGTTTTTTCGCCTCCTTCATGTTGTTTATAAATATGTCAAACAGATATGAACTGTCCTGAGGACCGGGCGCGCTCTCGGGGTGGTACTGCACGCTGAACACAAGGTCGCGCGTGCATCTTACCCCCTCTATTGTGCCGTCGAGCAGATTAATGTGCGTCACCTCAAGTCCGGTTCCCGCGATGCTTTTTTCGTCCACCGCGTAGCTGTGGTTTTGGCTGGTTATTTCGATTTTTCCGCTTAGCAGGTTTTTAACCGGGTGATTGCCCCCGCGATGCCCGAATTTGAGCTTGTATGTTTTTGCGCCGTAAGCAAGGCTTATAAGCTGATGCCCGAGGCATATGCCGAATATAGGGTACTTCCCGCGCAGCTTTTGCACCAGTGATATAACGGGAACTACGTCCTCGGGGTCCCCGGGACCGTTTGAAAGGAATATACCGTCGGGGTTCATGCCGATGATATCATTTGCCGGCGTATTCCACGGGACTACTGTCACATTGCATCCTTTACAATTAAGCGAGCGTATTATGTTGTGCTTTATCCCGCAGTCGACCGCCACCACATTATAGGAATGGTTGGGGGTCCTTGAATACCAGCGCTTTTTGCAGCTCACCGTTGCAACCGCGTCGTGCGGTACGGGGGTGTTCTTTATTATCTCAAGGCCGCTCTCAAGGGTGGTCGACATGTCGGTGATAAGTACCCGGCGGCTCCCGTGATCGCGTATACTTCTTGCTATCTTTCTCGTGTCGACTCCTTGTATGCCGGGAATGTGGTTTTCTTCGAGTATCTCGGAGAGGGTCTTAGTGGACCTGAAGTTTGACGGACTGTCGTTATACTCCCTGACAATAAGCGCTCCAATCGTCGGGACCTTTGTTTCATAGTCCTCGTCGGTCATGCCGTAGTTTCCGATAAGAGGATAGGTCATTACCACCGCCTGATGCGTGTACGAGGGATCGGACACTATCTCCTGGTATCCGACCATAGAGGTGTTGAACACAATCTCAAGCACCCGGCAGCAGTTCTCGCCGAAGCCGTATCCCTCAAAAATCTCTCCGCTTTCAAATATCAGCTTTTTATCAAATTGTCTTGCCATGCGATTTTACCTCCCGCCACTGTCATTTTGCACTTTCCAAAAACTTTCATGCCCTCAAAAGGAGTGCTCCTTCCTTTTGAAAGAAACTCCGAAGGGTCGATTATGTATTCTTTATTCAAATCAAAAACCGTAAAGGAAGCGCTCTTTCCGTTTTCAAAGGGCTTTCCTATGCCGAAACGTCGATTTGGGTTTTCGTGTAAGAGCTTTATAAGTTTGTCGAGCGTTATCACGCCCTTTTTCACAAGAAAGGTGTAAAGAAGCGAAAAGGAAGTCTCAATCCCCACGATTCCCATGAGGCTTTCTTTCAGCCCTTTACCTTTTTCCTCGCTTGAGTGAGGGGCATGGTCGGTCGCTATCATGTCGATCGTTCCGTCGCATACGCCCTCTATCAGCGCTTCCCGATCTGCCTTTGTGCGCAGGGGAGGATTCATTTTAAACCTTCCGTCCTCTTTAAGATCGTTCTCGTCAAGCAGCAGGTAGTGAGGAGCCGTTTCGCATGTCACATCCATTCCCGCGCGCTTTGCCTGACGAATGAGCTCCACGCTCTCCTTGCAGGAAATATGACACACATGGTAAGCGCATCCCGTCTTTGCCGCCAAGCGAAGGTCCCGCTCTACCTGTCCCCACTCGCTTTTTGAGCATATCCCCTTGTGTTTGTGAAGCCTTGCGTACTCTCCGTCGTGAATATATCCTCCCGCAAGCAGACTGTTGTCCTCGCAGTGAGCGACGATGATTTTTTTGAGCTTTTTTGCCCGCTGCATTGCAAGAAGCATGATTTCCTCGCTTTGCACTCCCCGTCCGTCGTCCGAGAAAGCGGCTACATATGGCGCAAGCTCCTCCATGTTTGATAGTGTCTTTCCTTCCTCGCCGACGCTTATCGCGCCGTACGGAAGCACGGTTATAACGGCGTCTTTTTTTATTATCTCAAGCTGCTGCCGCAGGTTGCAAAGCGAGTCGGGCACGGGGCGCAGATTGGGCATGGTGCACACCGTAGTGTACCCGCCGCGAGAAGCGGCGAGGGTCCCGCTCTTTATCGTCTCTTTATATGAAAAACCCGGTTCTCTGAAATGCACATGCACATCAGTAAAACCGGGGAAAACGGTATATCCTGAAATATCGACGATTGAGGAAGGAAAGGAATGCCCCGCGCAGCCACGGCCGAGAAATTCGACGCTGTCGCCGCAAACAATAATATCGGAGGAAATAAGCTCTCCCTTTGACGTGAATACGCTCCCGTTGCTTAACAGATAGCTTGACATGCTGCCTCCTTAGGTCATCCTGCTTTATTTTTTTATCTACAACAGTATACCACCTTCTTTGACTTTTGTCAATTATATATATGAATAAATTTGATTGCCGTTTTAAAAAATTCTGTGTGAATCTTTCACAATTCTCAGCTGCGTCTGAAATTTTGTTAACATTTTGCCGCTGTACTTTATATGCTTAATATTGAGCGAATAAAAAATAAACGCCCTTTGCAAGGGCAAAAATTACAATTCAAACGGGCTCAATCTAATCTGTGTTAATATAAAATTCACACTTTGGTTGTTTTGCGTTTACAATTTTGTGATAAGATGCCTATGTTAAATATGCCATGTCGGCAAAAAAGGAGTCAAAAATATGAAACTGAAAAGGATAACTGCGTTTTTTATGGCGCTGATTCTGACGTTGTCAGTGTGCCCTTTGATTACTGGACACGATCATTACAGTGTCAGTGCTCAGACCGTTGATTCAGAGTTAACTGAGGAGACGGCAAAAAAGGCCGATCGCTATTTTTATGATCAGCTCACAGACGCCGCGAAGGTGTTCTATGACGCCATGGTCAAGATGCTGAGCGACGGCACGTTCAAAACCGGAAGCGAAAGCCTTGAGCTCACCGGCGATTACGGTGCTCTCTCACAGAATACGGTTGCCTCGTATATGTCGGGTCAGGGCGCGATTCTTGCCGATTACGGCGCCGCAAGAGATGCGTTTTATATGGATCACGCCGATGTTTTCTATGTCGATTTTTCTAATCTGTCGGTAAGAGTCACCGGTAAGGACGGCGTATACCACGCCTATCTCGGAGCGGGCAGACAGGCAAATTACTATACCGCCGGATTTACAAGCGCAAACGATGTCGATAAGGCGCTTGAAGAGTACAATAAAACAGTAGATTTGATCGTAAGTCAGGCAAAGGCGCTCACCGCCTCGGCAAACGAGGATTTGACGGCAAAACAGGTGGAGTTCGTGCACGACTACATAACAAAGAACACCTCCTACAAGCTTGAGAACGCGTGCGAGCCCGAGAATGTCAATCTCATCCGCACAAGCTACGGCTGCCTGGTACGAGGCGAGGCGGTATGCGAGGGATACGCGAGAGCCTTCAAGTCGATACTTGACCGGCTGGATATTCCCTGTGTTCTTGTTATGGGAATCTACCAACACTCAAGCGACGCGGGCGAGCTTCACATGTGGGCCAATGTCGAAATTAACGGCAAGTGGTACGGAGTCGACCCGACAATGGACGATCCGATACCCGTGAACAAAACCGGGGACGCAAACACGCCGGCAGGTCTTGACGGATACGAAAACTCGGAATACCTGCTTGTCGGAGACGCAACAATGGGCGTTCACCATATGCCGAGCGATATAATGTCCGCCGCTAACTATTCATTTAAATATCCGGGACTTGAGATCGAGAATTTCGGCGTTGAGAGCACTTCGTATGACAACGGTCTTGTTGTAAAGTACAATCCCAACGGAGAGCTCGAGGGCGTCAAGTCCGGTGAGTACACAATAAGCTTTCGAGGAATGGGATATGCCGCTGCGGCAAAGCAGGGTTACTATATGCTCGCTCGATTCTACTCGGTGAACGAGGATACGCAGGAACTTGAGTTTACCGACTGGTATTACATAAATCCTCAGATGTATGACAATGAAGCTATAAAGGACAGCGAGACCGAACTGTGGATGCAGCTTCCTCAGGTAGAGTATATAGAATTTGCAATTACCGAAGTCGAACCCTCTACGATGAAAATGCATAATGAAACGTTTTTCGATTCCACCTATTACGGCGATCCCATTATGCTGACCGTTACCACGGGAATGCTGCACAATCCGAGCGGAACATATAAGGCTCCCCCGTATCCTATGAAGGTCACGCCTTCTGTTTCGGGAAGAATTTACCGTGATACGACATACCATGTGGTTGTAAAATATGACGATGTTTTGGTGCCCGACGGCAAGAGTGATGTGGGATATGTAGTCACATGCGAGGAAAAGCTTGCGACAATCGACCCCTCGACCGGGCTTCCCAAGGTCGAGCACCGCCCGAACACCACCGGTCCCAAGAACTGCAAGGTGGAAAACTTCAAATGGGAGGGCGACACCGTTACCTTTGATTTCACACCCAGCCAAATGTGGGCTGACGAGTCGATAGCCTACATTTTCTCTTTCACGGGACTCGTCGGAAAAACGAGCGGAAAAGCTCCTCTTGATATCAGCTATGTAGTGTCGGAACGCTCATGCGCCTGCGCATATTGGCGTCAGGGCATAGATTGGAACGTGTTCGGCAAGCCTTCTCTGCTTGAGGACTCCGATCTTTCCGTAAGTGGCTGGGAAACCAGCGACGGTCTGCCTGTTGACGAGGCGTTGAAGCATCGCATGGCGCTTGTCGCGACCACTCCTTCGCACGCTCAAACAGACGTAATGAACGGTATGATCGATGAACTGCTGGATGAGCAGGGCGGCGGCGAGATGTTAAAGAGCGAAACATACAACATAAGCCTTACCGTATGCAAGCAGCAGGTTATAAAAACGGGCGATTATGTGCGCGTGTCTCTCGGATTCCCTGAGGGATACGGCCCTGATGACGCGGGAGTTACATTCAAGGCTTACCACTTTATCAAGGATTCAAACGGGACAGTGGTTGAAATCGAGGAGATTCCCTGCGTTGTGACTCCTTATGGGCTTCTCATCACCTGCAAATCTTTCAGCCCCTTTGCGATTGCCGCAGTGCGAAACACCGCTCCCGTGGCCCTTCCCAAGACTTTGATACTCTCGGGCTCTGCCGGAGGTTCGGTAAGCTCCGTCGATAAAGCAAGTATGTTTAATCTTGCGGAAAACGAATCGGCGATTATCGATATAATCGCGGATGAGAACTATCTCATCGACTCGCTGGATTTTATGGGCAAGTATGAGATTGTGGAAGGCCAAATAGGCTCAGAGTTTATGAAAATCAAGGTCAGCGCGAGCGATCTTGAACAAGGCAGCAACATAATAAACGTCGGATTTGCGGCAAAGACGGTCAAGCAGGCGGAAAAAGCAAACGGCGAGACGGTCGTTTTGGAAAGTGCCAAGCCTGCACGCGTGTCAATTGCGGACTTCCGCAGACCTGAAAAAGGCTGGGATTTCGTTATCAAGCCTTCTGCACTTCCCAATGGCAATTATACCTATCAGTGGTTTAAAGACGGCGTTGCGCTTGTCGGTCAGACCGATTTCATCCTGCGCATTCCCGCCGCTGAGGTTGACGAGAGCATCTTCGGCAGCTATACGCTTGAAGTAACAACCATCGCCGGCTCCACCTCAGTAAAGGTTATGAGCAACGTCTGCAAGGTAACCGAGTTCTTCAGCCAGGGTGTGGATGAGAACGGATACCCCACTCACACCAACCATGTTTGGGGAGACAGCGTGATAGTAAAACCCGCGATCCCCTGCGCCAACGGTAAAGTTGGAACTTGGGGAGACGATAAGCACACCTGCCTTGTATGCGGCAAGGAGGAAATCAGAGAAGGATTTGTAAGTCCGCATATCTACGATGTGGACTGGGAAGGCAATGTTGTACACCTGCAGCCCACGCAAGACAGGTCCGGAATGATGTATGTGTATTGTCAGGGCGGCTGCGGAAACTACTATAGACTCGTGCTTCCTCCACTTAACTATGAAGAAGTTCACCAATTTAATAGCGAATGGACCGTTACAAAGCCGGCTACCTGTACCCAGGAAGGCGAACGTTCCAACGTCTGCTCGCTCTGCGGCAAAACAATCACCGAATCAATACCCGCCACCGGCCATAAGGGCGAATGGACAATAACCAAGAAACCCAGCTGCACCGAGGAAGGCGAGCAAAACCGTACCTGTACGGAATGCGGTACTAAGCAAACACAGACGATCCCCGCAAACGGACATACGCCCGGCGAGTGGAAGGTCACAAAGGAACCGTCCTGCGCAGTAAATGGCGGAGGCAAAAAAACTCTCTATTGTTCGGTCTGTAACGAAGTTATTGAAACCGAGATTATCCCTCGTCTCGAGCATACTTACGGCGAGTGGGTAGAAAAATATACCGACTGTACAATCGACGGCATTCAAAGCCGTACCTGCGAGGTCTGCGGATATACGCAGACGCGGGTGATCCCGGCAATCGGACGTCACAGCTGGGGCGAGGATGTTGTCGTCAGAGAAGGCGACTGCACAACCGATACCAAGGGCCTCAAAACCCGAACCTGCGATGTTTGCGGCATGACTGATTCCGTTGAATGCGAACCTGTGCACGATGTTGTTTGGGATGAGGATAATTACAGAGCGCCCGACTGCAACAGCAGCGGATTCAAAGGCGGCCGCTGTAAAAAGTGCGGCAAGTATCAGGTGGTGGAGCTGCCAAAGACCGGCCACCGTTACGGCGAAGAGTATGTGCTTACCGAGCCGACCTGTGAAAAAATGGGCGCAAAAGCACGTAAATGCGAGGTGTGCGGAGACGTAATTCAAACTGGCCTCATTTCCTCGCTGGGTCATACGTTTGTAGAATTCAATACCGCAACCTGCGTGAGTCGCGGCGAAAGCTATAAGCTGTGTACCAGATGCGGCAATAGGTATGAAGTCTATACCGTCCTTCCTTTGGGTCACGACTGGAACGATGATTACACTGTGGATAAGGAGCCTACATGCACGGCAGACGGCAGTGAGTCCATCCATTGCAGCCGCTGCGACGCTGTAAAGGACAGCAGAACCGTATCGGCATTAGGTCATGATTTTGGCGCGTGGACTACAAGCAAAAATGCAACATGTACCGAAGACGGTGAGGAAAAACATGAATGCTCGGTGTGCGGCGAAATACAAACCCGTACGGTAAAAGCCACCGGCCACGATCAGGGCGAATGGAAGGTTACAAAGGAACCTGCATGTACCGAAAAGGGCGAAAAGAAACTCGTTTGCACAAAGTGCCAAACAGTCCTTCAAACCGTTGAAACAGATGCCCTCGGTCATGACTGGGGTGAGTGGATTACCACTAAGGAAGCGGGCTGCATCGAGGCGGGCGAACAAACACGCACTTGCTCGGTGTGCTCCGCAAAAGAAACACGCCCCCTCAACGCTAAAGGCCATAACTTTGTCGACGGCGTATGTACGGTTTGCGGCGTTAAGTCGGACTCGGAACCTCCTAAAACCGGAGACGGCGCTTTCATCGGCGCGTGCGTCGCGCTTATAGTCGTCTCTGTCAGCGCATTCGCGGCTGTGCTTGTCTGCAAACGCAGAATTAAAAGATAATAAACAAATATAGCTATAGCACTGAACACAAAAATATAAGGGGCTGTAAAAAAACAGGCCAAAAAAATCCGAGGTTCACTAAAGGAAGTGAATCTCGGATGTTTTTTAATTA
>CANPZU010000040.1 GCA_947588825.1 uncultured Clostridia bacterium | reverse complement strand
TGCCTGCCAAATGCGATACCATACAGAAGTTTTCTTTTTTTGAAACAAAATGGGTCATATCTATTTACATTGCAGAATTTTAACTTTGAAAAATTGATAGGCAAGTTGAATTTTTATATTGTTTATGATACAATATAAGAGTATTTTTGATTGTACGCCGATCATGCGGCGGATGATAATAAAAATCGGAGTTGGCTTAGTTTATTATTAATTATTATTATTATGGAAGACACAAAAAAGGTACGCTTATTTGAGCAAACGCCCATACCGAAGGCGGTTATGACACTTGCGGTGCCGACAATTGTAAGCTCGCTTGTAATGGTGCTGTACAATTTGGCGGATACATATTTTGTCGGAATGCTGAACAATCCCATACAGAACGCGGCGGTAACTTTGGCGGCGCCCATGTTGCTTGCATTTAACGCGGTTAACAATCTCTTCGGCGTGGGCGCGTCGAGCATGATGAGCCGCGCGCTCGGAAGAAAGGAATACGAAACGGTATACCGCACCAGCGCGCTCGGTTTTTACTGCGCCGCCGTTTCGGCGCTTTTGTTTTCGCTTTTTTACACCCTCTTTCACACTTCGGTTCTGAGCGTTTTGGGGGCGGATGAAACGACAGTCAAGGCGAGCGCCGAATATCTTAAATGGACGGTGACCTTTGGCGCGGTCCCGTCGATTTTAAATGTTGTTATGGCGTATCTTGTGCGCAGCGAGGGAGCTTCGCTTCACGCGAGCATCGGAACGATGAGCGGATGCCTTATGAACATCATTCTCGACCCGATTTTTATTTTACCGTGGGGACTTAACATGGGGGCCTCGGGCGCGGGCCTTGCGACTTTTATATCAAACTGCGTCGCCTGTGCGTACTTTTTCATTCTTTTATTTATAAAGCGCGGCAGGACGTATGTCTGCATCAATTTTTTAAAGCTTAGATTCAATGCTTCTGTCATTGTGGGCATATGTGCGGTCGGCATACCGGCGGCAATACAAAATCTTTTGAATGTGACCGGGATGACGGTTTTAAACAATTTCACATCCGCCTTCGGTTCAGACGCCGTCGCGGCGATAGGAATCGCTCAAAAGGTCAACATGGTGCCGGTGCAGATAGCGCTCGGTTTTTCTCAGGGCATCATGCCGCTTATCGGCTACAATTACGCGTCTGGAGACGTTGACCGCATGAAAAAAACGGTGCTTTTTGCAGGCAGGATCATAGTGTCCTTTATGGTCGCGGTGGCGCTCGTTTATTACATAGGGGCGGGATCGATCTTTGCGCTGTTTATGAAAAATCCCGCCGTAGCCGCATACGGCAAAAGGTTTTTGCGAGGCTTTTGTCTTGCCATGCCCTTCCTTTGCGTCGATTTTCTCGGCGTCGGAGTATTTCAATCCTGCGGCCTTGGGAAAAACGCGCTGATTTTTGCCGTTCTGCGAAAGGTCGTATTGGAGATTCCCGCGCTCTTTATTTTAAACACGCTTTTCCCGCTGTACGGCCTTGCATACGCGCAGTTTATAGCCGAGCTTGTCTTGTCTATTGCCGCCATGATCGTGCTTTGGAAACTGATCAAAAAAATCGAAAACAAATATTCATCAAAGAATCGTATATATGAAGGAGAGTTGCCGTAAAAGAGCTTGAGGTTTTAACTTTGCTGCTTGTATCGCTTTTTTAATGAGTTAAGCCGGATCAGGACAGGGAAAAACCGATATGCAGCGCAGTTACAGATTTATAAAAAATCACCTGCTCAAATAACGGGCAAAAATTCAAAAAAAGAGGTAAAAAGTGCATTTTACAAATAAAAGCATATTACAGATTGCAATGCGGCAATCCGCCGCGGATGCAAATTGCGATGCAAAAGATTTTATGCGATCGGACAATGTTGTCGTGCCGTCGGCAGTGAATAAAGAGGCAAGAAAGTATCTGTCTCTTCCGCTGGACTGTCATCTGATTTCCTACGGAAACAACATCGTCGCATCGATAAATGAAAAATACCGTAATGTCGTATCAGACTATATAAACGGCTTCCCGGCGGAGCATTGCTTTGAAACGCCGAATCTGCACGTTTTAGACGATGAAATCAGGAAGGTCGGCTTAAGGATTTGCTTTATGGCGGAGTATTTTCTGCCGGACCTTCAAGAGCTGAAGGCTTCGGACTGCCCTTATGAACTAAAAACGCTGTATCCGAAGGATTTTTCGGCGCTCTATATTCCAAAGTGGAGCAATGCGCTGTGTGAAAAACGCCGGGAGCTTGATGTTTTGGGCGTCGGCGCATACGACGGCGAGGTTTTAGTCGGCCTTGCGGCGTGTTCCGCCGATTGTGAAACCATGTGGCAGATCGGTGTGGACGTGCTGCCCGCCTATCGCAGACAGGGAATCGCGTCCGCCCTGACCGGCCGTTTGGCATTGGAAATTTTAAAGCGCGGAAAAGTCCCTTTCTACTGTGCCGCATGGTCAAATATCAAGTCGGTCAGAAACGCCATTAAAAGCGGATTTCGCCCCGCATGGGTCGAGATGACTGCAAAAAGTATTTCTTTCGTCGAGGAAATGAACCGTAAAAAGGGTACATAGCAGCGCTCGCCATTGAGAGCGAAAATTAAAATTGCTGTCTGCGGGCAAGCGCCGTGAGGAGCGTGGAGCGTGAAAGCGATAGATATGAAGCTGCTTTTTTTCCGAAAGCAAAAGCGCAAACCTGGAGTTGACAAAGGCGCAAAATGATCAAATATGCAAATTTTTTTGCATCAAATTTAAAAATTACATTTTATCAGCTTAAGCCGGTAATTTTCGGATAATATAATTTTTATTGCAATTAATTCCTTAAATATTTATTTAAAGTTAAGATAACTTTTCACCGAAAATGCAAAAATAGGATAATCCATTAATTGCCGCTGCGCGGCGCCCAAAAAGAAAATGCGTTTTTTTGCCGCTTTTTCACGCATTTTTGCGGTATATATAAAAATAATGATAGTTATATGTGTCACAAAAGACAAAACTTATATGGAATCAAATGAATTTGTTGGAATTTTGCAGTCTTTGCCGTTAATTTGTCGACCCTATTGACTTTTCAGATATGCTGTGATATAATATGCAAGAATCTGATGCTTTTCGAAGTTAATGTTCAAATAAGAATATAAAAGGCTCGAAAAAAATGTTATAAAATATGTGCGTGCGGATGAAAATATATGCCGATTCTTGTGCACAGTCGCATTTTCTGAGCTGATCTTACTGTAATGGCGGTGTGCGTGCCTTAGCCCGCACAAGCGGCCGATAAAACAAGAAAGCCTCCTCAATACGGCTTTTTGCGCGGCGGCCGTTTATTTTGCGGCACGCAAAATAAGTTTGACGAATTGCCGCGGTTTTTCAATATTATAAAAGGATACATAGCATTATTCATCCCGCTTTTATTTGTGCGGCTCCGGGCCCGGTTTTTCTGACGGATGAGGTAATGATAATGATAATGATAATGGACGAAAAAACGAATAATAATTTACTGATACTCGGCGCCGGGCAGTACGGAACGGTCGTTAAAGAAATTGCACAGCAGCTGGGATGCTTTGAAAAAACAGATTTTCTTGATGACAACTGCATGCAGGAAAATTCCGCTTATCACGAGAATGTTGTCGGTAAAATCGGCAATTTCAAGCGCCTTGCGGGAAAATACACGTACGCGATCGTTGCAATAGGAAATTCTGAGCTGCGCCGGACATTGACGGGGAAGCTTAAAGAAGAAGGTTATAAAATCCCCGTCCTGGTTTCTCCCAAAGCGTATGTATCCCCCTCGGCAAAGCTTTGTGAAGGCTGCATCGTAGAGCCGTTTGCGGGCGTGAATGCGAATGCCGTTGTAGGTGCAGGCACTATTATCTCAATGGGAGCGATAGTCAATCACAACTGCACGGTCATGGACTATTGCCACATAGATTGCGGGGCAATAGTTGAAAGCGGAGCGTTTGTTGAATCCGGCCGCAAAGTCGAAGGCGGGAGTGTCGTAAAAAGGGAAACAGCTGACAATCATAATTTCCTAAAAATCTGAAAAAATTACATAAGATAAACGGAGAATAGATGTGTACAGATATGTAATAAAGCCGTTTTTGGATACGCTTTTGTCGGTTTGCGCGATTATTGTTTTGGCGCTTCCGATGCTTATAATAGCGATTATCATAAAAATAGATTCGCCCGGTCCCGTTTTCTTCAAGCAAAAAAGAATCGCAAAGGGCAAAAAGACATTTAATATACTTAAATTTCGCAGTATGCCGACGAGCGTGCCGCACGACACGCCGACGCATCAGTTCAAGGCGGAGGATATGCTCACACCGGTTCAAAAATTTATCCGCCGCTCATCGATAGATGAGCTTCCGCAGCTGTTCAATATAGTCTCACAGAGGATGAGTCTATGCGGTCCACGCCCGGCCTTGTGGAACCAAAGTGACCTAGTAGCTGAGCGGGACAAATACGGAGCAAACGACGTGAGACCCGGTCTTACCGGCTGGGCGCAGGTTAGCGGCCGCGACGAGCTTGAAATCCCGGTCAAGGCGAAGCTTGACGGCGAATACGCCGCAATCCTAAAAAAAGGCGGTTTTCGGGCTTTTGCTATGGACTGTAAATGCCTGTGGCTTACGGTCGTAGCAGTGCTGCATCACGACGGCGTGGTCGAGGGCGGCACAGGTGCGATGAAGAAGGAAGAAGCAAAAGAACAGACAAAGGAGCCTGTCGGGAAATGAAAAAGATCCTCATCACCGGCGCGAACAGTTACATCGGGACGTCGTTTGAGAAGTACATAAAGGAAAATTACCCCGGACAGTACGAAATCGACACCGTGGACATGATCGACAGCAGTTGGCGGGAGAAAAGCTTCTTTGGGTACGACAGCGTGTTCCATGTTGCGGGGATCGCGCATCAAAAAGAAACAAAAGAAAACGCGCAATTATATTATGAAATAAACCGTGATTTAGCTATTGAAACTGCAAAAAAGGCAAAAATCGACGGTGTGCATCAGTTTATTTTTCTCAGTTCCATGAGTGTTTATGGGATGGATGTCGGAACTATTACAAAGGATACCGAGCCGACCCCAAAAAGTAATTACGGAAAGTCAAAATTGCAGGCGGAAGAAAGAATATTACAGCTTGCAGGTGAGCATTTCAAGGTATGCATTCTTCGCCCGCCTATGGTCTATGGGAACGGATGCAGGGGAAATTATCCGCTGCTCGCCAAAATCGCGCAAAAAACGCCGATATTCCCGTATGTGAAAAACGAGCGTTCCATGCTGTACATCGAAAACCTATGCGAATTTGTCCGGCTGATGATTGAGAACGACGAGTCCGGCACATTTTGGCCGCAGAATGCCGAGTACAGCAACACGAGCGAGCTTGTGAAGATGATTGCCGCGGCCCACGGCAAACGTGTGCGGCTTGTGAAAGGTTTCGGCTGGGCGCTGAAGCTGCTCAGCCATGTGACGCCGGTCGTCAATAAGGCGTTCGGGAGTTTGCGGTATGAGACGGGGATCGGTGGAGAAACATATGACTATACTGTAGCAGAGTTAGCCGAATCAATTCATAAATCTGAAGGATAAGTTTATTTTTGTATAATTAGTATAGATTATAGGGGATAATTGAATGGTTGTTTCTATTATTACGGTTGTTTATAACGGCGAGTTGACAATTTCACGAACGATAGAATCTGTGATGAATCAAACCTATAATGAGATTGAATACATAGTTATTGACGGTTGTTCCAATGATAAAACAGTGGAAGTCGCAAATTCGTTTTTAGAAAAATTTTGTAGTAAACCCGGCAGGACGATGAGGATTATTTCGGAACCTGATAAAGGTATGTATGACGCTCTTAACAAGGGTGCAAGGCTTGCTCACGGTGAGCTTGTAGGTCAGATAAATGCCGACGATTGGTATGAATCGGATGCTGTTGAAAAGATGGTTAAGCTATACTGTGATGAGAAGTATGATGTTGCTTGGGGAAGTATAAAAATTCTTAAGCCGTCTGGTAATGTTATTAAATACGCCAAAATAGGCAAAATATGGTCAACATCAGGATGGTGTCACCCTGCGATGTTCTGTAAACGTGAGGTTTTATTAGATAACCCATATGCTACGGAAAATATGTACGATGATTTTGAGTTTATAACTAGAGTATATAGGGCGGGATATAAGCTGCAAACTACCAAAGAGATAATAAGCAATTATTCGTTTGGAGGAATGAGTACACGAAAGAGCTTTAAGGAAGTCAAAAAAAGAATAAATTTATCATACGGAATTTACAGAAAATACGGTATGAGTAAGTTCTATTTGTTTAATAGAACTATTATAGAAATGGCAAAATATATTTTAGGATAACAACTATAGAAAGCAATATATTAGGTTTTGTATTTTTATATAGAACCGAATATTTGAGTTTTAATTATGAAAAAGGCTTTAATCACCGGTATCACCGGTCAGGACGGCAGTTATCTTGCCGAATTTTTACTTGAAAAAGGTTATGAGGTTCACGGCATAACCCGCCGCGCATCCATCTCTAACACCGGCAGAATTGACCACATAAAGGACATGCTCACACTACACGACGGCGACCTGTCGGACAGTTTGTCGCTTATAAGAATTATCAGCGAGGTACAGCCTGATGAGATTTACAACCTCGCCGCTCAAAGCCATGTTCAGGTGTCTTTCGACGTGCCCGAATATTCTGGCGATGTGGACGCCATCGGGGTTCTGCGTATCCTTGAAGCGGTTCGCATCCTCGATCTGATCGGGAAAACGAAGGTCTATCAGGCTTCCACATCAGAGCTTTTCGGCAAGGTGGAAGAGATACCGCAGAAAGAGACCACACCGTTTCACCCCTTTTCGCCCTACGCGGTGGCTAAGCAGTACGGATTCTGGATCACCAAGGAGTACCGCGAAGCCTATGGGATGTTTGCGGTGAACGGAATCCTCTTTAATCATGAATCCGAGCGGAGAGGCGAAAATTTCGTCACCCGCAAGATCACCCTTGCCGCCGGACGGATCGCAGAAGGGCTGCAGGATCATCTTGAACTTGGCAATATGGACAGTCTTCGTGACTGGGGTTATGCAAGAGATTATGTCGAATGTATGTGGTTGATCCTACAGCAGGACAAGCCCGATGATTTCGTCATTGCGACAGGTGTTCAGCATACCGTACGCGACTTTGTGGAAAAAGCATTCGCCGCAAACGGCATACACATCCGTTGGGAAGGAAGCGGGCTCAACGAGAAAGGCTACGACGAAAAAACCAATAAAATGCTTGTCTGTGTCAATCCGGCATGGTTCAGACCGACTGACGTAGATAATCTATTGGGCGATCCCACAAAAGCAAAAACGGTTTTGGGCTGGAATCCGCAGAAGACGAGCTATGAGGAGCTAATCAGAATCATGGCGGAGCATGACAGAAAACTCGCAAAGCGGGAAAAGGCTCTTTTGGGGGCAAAATGATGAAAAAAAATTCAAAAATATATGTTGCCGGACACCGAGGAATGGTCGGATCGGCTATTGTCAGAGAGCTTGAACGTCAAGGATATAAGAACATTGTTACTCGTATACATGCAGAGCTTGATTTGAAAAATCAGGCTGATGTTGAAAAATTTTTCGAGGATGAAAAGCCGGAGTATGTATTTTTAGCGGCTGCGAAGGTTGGCGGGATTGTCGCAAATCAGTCTGCACTTGCCGATTTCATGTATGACAATATTATATTGGAAATGAACGTTATTCACAGCGCATGGAAAAACAATGTCAAAAAGCTCGAATTTTTGGGGAGTAGTTGCATTTATCCACGCCTTGCGCCGCAGCCTATGAAAGAAAGCTGCCTTTTGACTTCCGAGCTTGAAAAGACAAATGAAGCATACGCGCTCGCCAAGATTTCAGGGCTAAAATACTGTGAATTCTTAAACCGTCAGTACGGAACCGACTACATATCCGTCATGCCGACAAATCTCTACGGTCCGAATGACAATTATCATCCCGAGCATAGTCATGTTTTGCCGGCATTGATTCGACGCTTTCATGAAGCAAAAGAGGCAAATGCGCCGTATGTGACCTGCTGGGGCGATGGCAGTCCGCTCAGAGAATTTTTGTATGTCGACGATCTTGCAAATCTCTGCGTGTTTCTCATGAACAATTACAGCGGCAACGAAACCGTTAACGCCGGAACGGGAAAGGAACTGACAATCAAGGAGCTTACCGAATTAATTGCCAAGGTAGTCGGTTATAACGGTGAAATCCGCTGGGATCTAACCCGCCCGAACGGTACTCCGAGGAAGCTTCTTGACGTTAGTAAAGCTGCAAAGCTCGGCTGGACCTATAAGACCGAACTCGAGGACGGTATTCGGCTTGCATACGAGGATTTTCTCCACAATCCGATAAGAGCGGAGAGGTGAAAAAATGAATGTAATTTTGCTCTCTGGCGGATCGGGAAAAAGACTATGGCCGTTGAGCAACGACATAAGAAGTAAGCAATTTATAAAAATATTCAAGAAACCCGGAACTGACGCGGTTTATGAATCAATGGCTCAACGTGTATACCGTCAGATTAAAAGCGCCGATTCTTCCGCGCTGATAACTGTTGCAACTTCAAAATCTCAGGTATCTGCACTTCATAATCAGCTTGGTGAAGATGTGGGTATTTCAATAGAACCCTGCCGCCGCGACACTTTTCCTGCAATTGCACTTGCAACGGCGTATTTGCACAATGTCAAAGGAATTTCCGAGGACGAGTCGGTCGTCGTCTGCCCGGTTGACCCGTATGTAAATGACGACTATTTTGAGGCGCTGAAAACGCTTTCCAAACTCGCGGACATGCCTTCGGCGAACCTCGTTTTGATGGGTATTAAGCCTACATATGCTTCTGAAAAATACGGCTATATAATCCCCGAAACAGGTGAAAATGTCAGCAAAGTTTCATCGTTCAAAGAAAAGCCCGACGCCAAAACTGCGCAAAAATACATATCTCAAGGCGCGCTTTGGAACGGTGGGGTATTCGCATATAAAATCAAATATGTTCTTAATAAAGCTAAGGAATATCTCGGAACGAGCGAATATAATGAACTCTATAGCGGCTATGCAGATCTTCCGAAAATAAGCTTCGACTACGCTGTTGTTGAGAAAGAACCAAGCATTTCAGTTATGCGCTTTGTGGGTGAATGGAAGGACCTCGGCACATGGAATACCCTGACCGAAGCGATGGAAGAAACAATTGTGGGCGAGGCGATTATGGACAGTTGCGAAAATGCTCACATCATTAACGAACTCAGCATGCCGGTGCTGGCGATGGGTCTTAAGGATGTTGTGATTTCCGCAAGTCCGGAGGGAATTTTGGTCTCCGACAAAAATAAATCAAGTTACATAAAACCTTTCGTGGATCAAATCGATCAGCAAATTATGTTCGCAGAGAAGAGCTGGGGTAGCTATCAGGTCATCAATGTCGAGTCCGAGAGTCTGACAATTAAGGTCACGCTAAACCCGGGACACCGCATGAATTACCACAGTCATGAAAGACGTGATGAAATTTGGGTGGTTGTTTTCGGTTTTGGCAGGACGATTGTTGACGGTATTGAAAAGCCGGTTAAAGCGGGCGATGTTATTACGATGGCAGCTGGATGCAAACATACTGTGGTCGCTGATACAGAATTGCGGCTGATCGAAGTTCAGCTTGGAAATGATATAAGCGTAAGGGATAAGCAAAAATTTGAGATTGAACAATAGTATAATCGATGAGAGATTTTTATAACACAAGTTTGCAATAATAAGGAACAGAACAAAAAAGAGTAGGTATAATTATTTTTAATAATTTAAAGTACGCGCCTTATATTAAATTTTATACAGATACTTTAAGTGGTCAAAAAGATATAGAATATGAAATCATATATTATAATCGCGATAGAAACTTAAATGAACAGATTGACAGGCAAAAATATATTTGTGTTTGTCACCTTGGCGATTGCTGCGCTTTAGCGTTCATTTCAACCAAAACGATAGGAACGTACGCGCTGCACAGAAAAGTGTAAATAAACCCCAAACAAATATGAGGGATTATGTTCAAAAAGATAAACAAAAAACGCTTATTAAGGTATTCCGGTGTCAGATTATATTGAACATCGAAGTCAGATACAAGGTGGATAAGATTAACCAGTCATATGTCGGCGTGGTCAATAAGATGGTCTGGAGGAAAAAATAGCCCCTACTCATACCATGAAAAAAATATTAAGGAGTGAAATGACGCAATGGCGGGAGTGATTCGCAGCGTGGAAAAAAAAGACGATCAGACTCGATCAATATCCCTTGATGAGTTGAAACGGATCGATTTGGAGGTATTCCAAGTATTCCATGATTTCTGTGTAGCGCATAACCTGCGATACTATTTGGCGGGTGGCAGTTTAATCGGAGCCATTCGGCACAAAGGATTCATACCATGGGATGATGATATTGATATTTTGATGCCGAGGCCAGATTGCTTGAAACTAATAGAGCTATCAAATAATGGAATGTTGGATTCATATAGAAAGTTAGATTGCGTGGAGATAGATACTGATTGTAGTTCGAATATAATTCGTATCTATGACAATAGAACCAAAGTTGTTTTTGAAAACTACAGAATTCAGCTCAAAGTTGGTTGCTGGATCGATATTTTCCCCATGGATGGTCTTCCGAAGAATGCGTTCAAGCGAAAGCTGCATTTCAATATAGTGCGGGGATTTTTGGTTATGTATTACGCATGCATAACGAAATTCGGTATAGAACGCCGTTCGAAACTAAAAACCGTTCTTCAGTATGGCATGCTTCCTGTATTGCCGTTGATCCGCGCGGTGGGACACAAGCGTTTATTGAGGTGGCTCAACAAGCTTGTAAGGAGATATGATTTTGAAGATTGCGAATATGTAGCAGTTGTAATGGGAAGCGGTAAGGAACATGAAATGTTGAAACGGAAGGATATGGAACCAGCCACAACCGTTGAATTTGAGGGCCAACAATTTTATACAATGGCGAATTATGAAACATATCTCAGAAATATGTATGGAGACTATATGACACCGCCGCCTGAAGATAAACGAGTTTCAAGACATGAGATAAAGGCGTATTGGATTGATTGAGAAACGACGATTGAATGACAGTTGGAGAAAAAGGATGATAATGAACGTTGCAATAGTAATTGCCGGTGGGTCGGGTCGCCGGATGGGGCAGTCGATTCCCAAACAGTTTATAAACGTAAACGATAAGCCAGTCATTATTTATACACTTGAAAGCTTTCAACGGCATCCCAAGATCGATGCGATCGAGGTCGTTTGTATTGACGGCTGGCATGATGTGCTTCGCGCATACGCACTGCAGTTTGGTATCACAAAACTCAAATGGATCGTCTCTGGCGGTGAAACGGGGCAGGAATCCATACGCAACGGAGTATTTGCCTTGGAGGACAAGCTCTCGCCGGACGATATTGTGATCATACACGATGGCATCCGTCCACTTGTCGAAGAAGAGGTGCTGTCCGATGTGATTGTCAAATGCCGTCAGTACGGCAACGCGGTCACGTCAATGCCGTATAATGAGCAGATTTTTGTGATCGATGACGACATTTCCACTACAAAGTACATACCACGAGAGACGCTCAGACGTGTCGCTACGCCACAGGCATATAAATTCGGCAAGCTCGATTGGGCGTATCATGAGGCGTTTGAGAAAGAGATCGGGATATACGGTTCGTCGTACACAAATACAATGATGGTAGAGCTTGGCGAACGCCTGTATTTCGCGGCGGGGTCGGATAAAAATATTAAACTGACGACGCAGGACGATCTCGAACTGTTCAAAGGCTATCTGAAAGCAGGATTGAACAAATGAACCTAATGGAGAATGAAATTTACATAAAAGATATAACTTCGGTTTGCACTCTTGACCTGCCATGGGACAAGCTGGCGGACAAGACCCTCCTCATTTCCGGCGCGGCGGGCATGATCGGCAGTTGCCTGATCGACGTACTGATGCAGAAGAACGCCGACGGCCTCAACTGCAAAATCTACGCCTTCGGTCGGAACGTAGAAAAAGCAAAAGCCCGGTTCAGCTGCTGCTTCGACAGCGAAAACTTCACGTTTATCCCCTGTGACATCAACGAACCCTTGACATGTGACCTCGGCCGTGTCGATTACGTTCTCCACCTCGCCAGCAACACCCACCCGACGGCTTATTCGGGCGACCCCATCGGCACGATCACGACCAACATCATCGGCACAAACAACCTGTTGCACTATGCCGTCGAACACGAAACGAAGCGGTTCCTGTTCGCATCTTCGGTCGAGATTTACGGTGAAAACCGCGGAGACGTGGAGAAATTCGACGAAACCTACCTCGGTTATATCGACTGCAACACCCTGCGCGCTGGCTACCCGGAAAGCAAACGCTGCGGCGAAGCGCTCTGTCAGGCATATAAAAAGCAGTATGGGCTTGACGTGGTGATCCCGCGCTTGTCGAGAGTCTACGGTCCAAGCATGCTCATGAGCGACACCAAAGCATCGTCGCAATTCATTCTCAAAGCCGCCGCGGGGGAGAATATCGTCCTCAAGAGCGCGGGCGAGCAGTACTATTCCTACACCTATGTGACCGACGCGGTATCGGGACTTTTGACCGTACTGCTCAAGGGCGAAAGCGGCGAGGCGTACAACGTCGCGGACGAGAATTCGGACATCCGACTGAAGGATTTCGCGAGACTTTGCGCGGAGACTGCGGGGACGAAGGTGGTATTCGAGATTCCCGATGCGAATGAGGCAGCAGGGTACAGCAAAGCGACTGTCGCGAGGATGGAGAGTGGAAAGCTGAAAAGTCTTGGTTGGCGTGCCAATATAGAGCTATGTGACGGGGTGCAAAGGACGGTAAAATTGCACAAATAAGTTCAAAGGGAGTTTTTTATAATGAAAGAAATACTGCTTATAAGTGATAACAACGGCTTTCGTGGGGGCGTGGAAATTTTTATATTGAACTGGATAAAACATGCCGACAAAGAATTGTATCGCTTTTCTTGGTATATTCCCGGGAAAATAATCGACCATGATTTTATAAGCGAATTTGAGAATGAAGGTGTTCGGGTTTTTGAAGGGGGGCGCTTTAATATCGGTAAGCGACGTTCTCTGAAACAAAGAATTGCGGTAAATTATGGATTGTATAAAGATGTGCGCAAAATATTGTGTGATCATCACTATGACATTGTTCATATAAACGGCGCAGGAGCGATGTATCACGCAAAGCTGCTTCTTATATCAAAGATTTCACATGTAAAATGCAGAATAGCGCATTCACACAATACCGGCATAAAACGAAAAAAGAGCACGTATATTATTGACCGTTTTATGCAAATAATTATATCCTTTTGTGTGACAAAATATGCGGCATGTTCTGAAGCGGCAGCTGAATATGTTTTCGGAAAACGTGCACTTGCAAAAACTACAGTCGTGAATAACTGTATTGATGTCGAAAGATTTCGTTTTTCCAGTGAAAGCAGAGAAAGATTACGCAGATCACTTGGCCTTGATCATTGCTTTGTAATTGGGCATGTTGGAAGGTTCTTTCCCCAAAAAAATCATGCTTTTCTTGTTGATATATTTCGCAGCATTGCAGAAATAAATCCGACAGCCCGTCTCCTTTTAGTCGGCGGAGGCGATTTGGAGGAAATAATTCGTGAACAGGTAGAGCAGTATCACCTTACCGATAAAGTAATTTTTGCCGGTGTAACGGATGCGGTGCAGGACTATTTATGCGCGATGGACGTGTTTGTACTGCCAAGTTTATATGAAGGGCTAGGCATTGTCAATATAGAAGCGCAGGCAAACGGATTGCCGTGTGTTATGTCTGATGCTGTCCCGAAAGCAGTTGATTTGACCGGGCACGAAATCTTTTTATCTTTGCAGGAGAGTCCCGATACATGGGCGGATGTTATTTTATCCGTAAGGCGCAATCATTTAATAGACAGAAAAGATGCCTGGAAAGCAGTTGCCAAGGCCGGTTATGATATATCGTCTATGGGTCAATACATTCAGGTCCTATACGAATAGTATGTAGGGCAGCTGTATAAAACTGGAGGACCAAATAATGACAAAGGCAAAAATAAAGCTACGTTTGCAGGGAGTGCAGCTATTGTATTTTTTGGCTTGTACAATCTCTGCAATCATAATCGCGTCTGACACGAATTGTCCGCATTATTATTCAGCCCTGTGGATGCTGCCGCTTTTTTGGGGCGTAGTTGTGGCATTAGCAACCTGCATATATCCATCCGTAATGAAGCAGCCAGTTTTTTTGGCTCTTTTAGCGTTGCTTTCAGTTCGCAACGTGGTCACGCCTATATTTATGCGGTTTGGAGACTATTATGGTTTGTTTAGGGATTTATCAATTTCAAATGTTAGCAAAGCAATATTATTTATGCTGGTTGAATCCACCTTTTTGATATTGGCCGCTTCTTATTATGTACAAAAATATGGCAGATCTAATAAAAAAAATACTAACCTGACTTCGCGTGAATGTTACTTAAGCACACCTGTATTTTATGTTGCTGTTGTTTTTTTGTTGACTTTTTTCCTACTTAGACCGGATTTTTATTCTGCATATAAATCTATTTTTTCAAGCAACGAAGTTAGAGCTGCTCTTGTGGATAGTGCCAGCTTAACCGAAGCCGGTGGTTTGTTTGGCCTGTTCAATTATATGTTGCCATGGGTATACTTGTATATTTGCCTTTATATCATGGGCCGTTGGAATAACAAGTTTAAATCGGAAATCATTAAGACACTGTTAAACTTGTTGATCGTCATTGTTCCGTTGTTTTTTATGAGAAATGAGGATATGTTTACCTTAGTATGTGTGTTCTGTCTCGCATACATGTCGTTTAAAACAAAAGGTATCAGTTTGCGTTCGTTTTTGTTTATTGGTATTATAGGCGGAGCCTTTGGGTGTCTTTATATTCTATATATTATTACTCAAACATCGGGGTGGTTTAAAGGAACAAGTACCGGGCAGAATTTTTCTTGTTTGTTACAGGCATATCTTCCGGGCGTTTGTAATTTTGCCGGTTATTTTAATATGGGAGAGCACAGCAGGCTTCATACCCTTTTTTATGATATTTACGCCACAATACCCGGACGAAAATCATTATTTGGTCTTCCCCTTGATGATCGTCTTGTCATTATGTATTGTCAAGATAATAACGCCCCATCTCAAATAATACCGTGCTTTTGCCAATTGTATCATTACTTGTTTGTCTTTGCTCCATTTGTGGAAATTTTATTTATTAAACATGGGTTTAAGCAGTATTACAAGGCTGAGCATGCTAAAAATATATATGAAAGGTGCACGAGAATTATGCTGTGTGTGTTTTTAATACTTACTCCGATTATCTATAACGCCACTATATTTTTTGCGAGATTTTTACAGACTATGTTACCAATGTTAATTATATCTCGTTTTGTTGGACAAAATGAGCACGAGACTGTAATGCGGTTTTCGCGTTTGCGTAAAGAAAGGGCGAGCAAATGATACTTGGAGTTTGTGGTTACGGCTATACAGGTTCGGGAGCCGTTTTAGACTTTTTAAGGGAGTTCCCATCCTGTAGCGTTTCTCCCTATGATTTTGAGTTTTCGATTTCCTATATCCCCCATGGAATACAAGATTTGGAGAACGCCCTTGTTGAACAGTGCACACGCTTTTTTTCCTCTGATGTAGCTATAAAGGAATTCTATAAACTAATAGAATATTACAATACACGTCATGGGATATATCGCAGATTATCAGGTGAGCATTTCCGTCAACATGCGGAGGAATTTTTAAAAAAGATTATCCAAGTAGAATGGTCGGGCTACTCATGGGATGATGCCATCCTTGCTTCACCTTTGCGGTTGACTGCCCGTTTTCGGCTTCTCAGTCGATGGATTAATTTTTACGAATCTCACACGGATAAGCGATATAAATTACCGAAAAGCGATCGCATTTACCTTTCTGTTTGTCCTGATCGGTTTGAGGAGAGTGTGCGTGAATTCCTCAAGAATGTTTTAGCAGATTTACAATATGACTTTAGCAAAACGATTGTGCTCAATCAGCCATTTGATGCCAACAATCCGTCCCGAAGTATGAAATATTTTGATGATCCGTATGGGATCTTTGTAGACCGTGATCCAAGGGATTTGTATGTTTTGGTTAAAAAGCATATAAAGGCAAAAGGAAGCTTCATTCCGTCGGATTGTGTAGAGAATTTCATTGCATATCACCGCCTTGTACGAAAACGAAACGTTGTTTTAGATAACTCCAATATTATGCATATTTCCTTTGAGGATATGATGTATAATTATGAGAAAACAAGCGAAAGTATTATTAACTTTGCTGGGTTGAATCCAGCTGAACAAAGCAGAAAAAAACATTTCGATCCGAACGTATCCATTAACAACACACAACTATTTCTCGAATATCCTGAATTGCAAGAGGAAATTAATGCAATAGAACAAGCATTGCCTGAATACTTGTATCCGTTTGAAAAGTATACTAACAAACCTTCGCATCAAGTGAAGCCATTTTAGAAAGGGGAAGACGCAATTAATGCAAGTTTTAATTCTTAATTCCGGTCTCGGACACCGCATGGGGGTGTTCACTTCTGAGCATCCGAAGTGTATGACGGAGATCGCACCGACCGAAACCATCCTTTCTCGTCAGCTTAAGCTGATCGCAGATGCTGGAATCACCAACATCGTGATGACGACTGGCTACTATGACGTCGTTCTCGCCGAATACTGCCGTTCCCTCAATCTTCCGTTGCAGTTCACTTTTGTCAACAATCCCCGCTATGCTGAGACGAATTACATTTATTCCATATACTGTGCTCGCGAATATCTGCGGGATGATGACATAATCCTTATGCACGGTGATCTCGTCTTTGAATCATGCGTATTCGACGAGGTTATAAGCGGCCCCGCAAGCTGTATGACGGTTTCGTCAACACTTCCGTTGCCGAAAAAGGACTTCAAAGCTGTAATACATCATGATCGAATTGAGAAAGTCGGCATAGAATTTTTTTCGGATGCACTTGCTGCTCAGCCGCTGTATAAGCTGAACCGCCACGACTGGAACGTGTGGCTCGACAAGATCGTCGAATTCTGTGAGAGGGAAAATGTGAAATGCTATGCGGAAAACGCGCTTAACGAGGTATCTGACCAATGCCGTATTCATCCTCTTGACGTCAAAAATGCGCTCTGCGCTGAGATCGACACGCCTGAGGATCTTGCTGTCGTTTCCGCTAAGTTGAAAGAGATCAAAAACCGCACTGTGTATATGTGTTTTTCCACCGATATCATACATAGTGGACACATCGCGATCATACGCCGTGCAGAAAAGTTGGGTAAACTCATCATAGGTGTGCTTTCCGATGAGGCAATCGCGAGTTACAAGCGGTTTCCTTTAATTCCATACGATGAGCGGAAATCAGTATATGAAAATATATCAGGCGTATATAGTGTGGTGAAACAAAATACGCTGAGCTATGCCGATAATTTGCGAACACTGCGTCCCGATTTCGTAGTTCACGGTGACGACTGGCAAACCAGCTTTCAGAAGCCTATCCGTGATGAAGTAATCAATGTTCTTTCAGAATACGGCGGCAGACTGATAGAATACCCCTATGCAAATGACGAGAAATATCACAAATTGGATAAGCAGTTTCGCGAACAGCTTTCTATGCCGGATATCCGCCGCGGCAGACTGAAAAAATTGCTCGCTATGAAGGGACTTGTCACGGCGCTTGAGGCTCACAGCGGCATTACAGGTCTGATCGCTGAGAAAACGATGGTTTTGCAGGACGGCAAAACATATCAATTTGACGCCATGTGGGTAAGCTCGCTCTGCGACTCAACCGCGAAGGGCAAGCCGGATATCGAGCTTGTGGATATGACGTCTCGCTTCCGCACTATCGACGACATCATGGAGGTCACAACAAAGCCGATTATCTTCGACGGCGATACAGGCGGACTGACAGAGCATTTCGTCTACACGGTACGCAGTCTCGAACGTATGGGCGTGTCGATGATCATCATTGAGGACAAGACGGGGCTCAAAAAGAACTCGCTGTTTGGTACCGATGTGGAACAGACGCAGGATTCCATCGAAGCCTTTTCCGCAAAGATTGCGGCAGGTAAAAAAGCGCAGAAGACAATGGATTTCATGATTTGTGCGCGTATCGAGAGCCTGATCCTCGAACGCGGAATGGCGGATGCTTTGGAACGAGCATTCGCCTTCACGAAAGCCGGAGCGGACGCGATCATGATACACAGTCGAAAGAAGGACCCTGCGGAGATATTCGAGTTTGTAGATAAATTTCGCGCAGAGGATGATGTGACGCCGATCGTTGTCGTACCCACCTCGTTCAATACTGTAACAGAAGACGAGTTCAAGGCACACGGCGTCAATATCGTGATCTACGCCAACCAACTTACCCGTACAGGTTTTCCCGCGATGCAGAAAGCAGCAAGAACAATCCTCGAGCATCACCGCGCGAAAGAATGCGATGACATGTGTATGCCGATCAAGGACATCATTACGCTGATTCCGGAGGAATGATATGGGACAGAAAATAATCAGCGGTTTCGGTTCGGTATCGGAAATCGAAAACATACTGCGCTATATCGGCTGCAAAAAGATTCTCCTCGTCTGTGACGATTCGTATCCGTATCTGAATATAAAAGAAATAATCGACGCTTTGCCGTTCGAGCGCGCCATATTTAGCGGTTTTACCTCAAATCCGCTTTATGAAGATGTCTGCCGGGGTGTTGAGCTTTTCCAGCGCGAGGAGTGTGATGCTATCGTTGCAGTCGGTGGGGGAAGCAGTATCGACGTGGCAAAATGCATCAAGTTATATTGTAAAATGGATTCGGCTGTCAATTATCTGACGCAGGAATATGCCGATACGGGAGTCCCGCTCATTGTTATACCTACGACGGCTGGAACGGGCAGCGAATCCACACGTTATGCTGTTATATACTTTGAAGGCAAAAAGCAGTCGGTGACACATGACAGAATTGTGCCGAACTATGCCGTCTTAGACCCATCTGTTCTCGAAACACTTCCGTTATATCAGAAAAAAAGCACCATGCTCGACGCTCTTTGTCAAGGGATCGAATCTTGGTGGAGCGTAAATTCAACCGACCAAAGCAAGGACTATGCAAAACAGACGGTAAAGCTGATCATTGACAATATGTACGAATATCTTGCCGGTTCTGATGATGCGGCGGAGCGGATAATGCTTGCGGCAAATCTGTCTGGACGCGCTATTAACATTACACAGACTACAGCGGCGCATGCCATGAGCTATAAGTTGGCTTCACTGTACGGATTGTCTCACGGTCACGCTGTCGCGGTGTGCCTACCGCAGGTGTGGGAGTATACGCTTTCCAACACAGACAAATGCGTTGACAAGCGCGGTGAGGCGTATTTGAAAATGACGCTTGACGAAATCGCAAAATGTATTACCTGCGAAGGATTCAGGACGATCATTCAGCGACTAAAAATAGACAGCCCCGTAGCGAATGATTGTGAGCGGGAGTTGGAGATCTTAGTCGAGGCGGTCAATATCGTTAGATTGAAAAATAACCCTGTTGCTCTTGACAAAAATGCCTTACGAGAAATCTACAAAACCATTATAAAAGGACATTGAATTGAAAAAAATTGTGGATATATGGAAGAAGATGTCGAAAGGCGCAAAAGCTTCGATAGCTCTTCTTTTCGCCAATATTATTTCAAAGGGAATAGCGTATATTACCACACCATTGTACACCCGGCTTTTGATGCCGGAGGAATACGGGCAAGTATCCGTATTTTTGACGTGGGTACAGGTGTTCGGGATTGTGGCAATGTTTTGCCTTTCATACGGTGTGTTCAATAACGGCATGATTGATTATAAAAATGAGCGAGATGCCTATTCGCTCTCTATGCTGGTTCTTTCAAATCTTATTACCATATGTTTTTCCGTAATTCTGGTCGGCTTATATCCGTTATTGAAAAATATAATCGGTCTTGATTTTCCTTTCATTCTTCTAATGTGCTTGATTTTCCTGTTTCAGCCGGCATACAATTTTTATGTGTCAAGAAAGCGGTATGAGTTAAAATATAAGTCTACTGTAATTTGGACGGTCATATCGGCGCTTTCCTCCCCTTTGGTAGCGATTATTTGTATTTTAACTTTTGATAATGATCTGTATGCCCGCATCTTTGGTGCAGAGCTTACATTAATCATTATTTATATTGGGTTTTATATTTATATTGTTACAAAAGGAAAAGGACGAATTGAAACAAAATATTGGAGATCCGCATTGCTTTTTAATCTGCCGTTGATCCCTCATTATCTTTCCACATATCTGCTCGGAAGCTCGGATAAACTAATGATCTCGATGTTGATAAACGATTCTGCTACGGCATATTACAGCGTAGCATACTCTGTCGCCTCAGTCGCTATGATCATTTGGACGGCTGTGAATTCGTCTCTGATTCCGTATACCTATGAGAAATGCGAGAAAAAGGATTACAAGTCAATATCAGCGATCACGCATCCGATACTTACTGTTTTTGCCGTTGTGTGCATATTGGTAATCATGTTAGCTCCGGAAGCAGTTGCCATCATGGCGACAGCGGATTACATGGAAGCGATTTATGTCATTCCTCCAGTTGTCGGTGGAGTCTTTTTTCAGGTGCAATATTATATCTATGCGAATATCATTTACTACTATAAAAAGCCTAAATACGTTATGTTCGCTAGTGTAACGGCAACAGCGTTGAATATTATTTTGAACTTCATATTCATTCCGAAATTCGGTTTTATTGCAGCTGGATACACGACGATCTTCTGCTATTTCATGCAGGCTTCGGCAGACTATATTGCCTTGTGCAAAGTGCTACATGAGAAAGTCTATAATATGAGATATCTCGGTATTTTGTCCCTCGGCGTTGTCGCGACTTCACTGTTGTCTAATTTACTATACAAATCGTCATTTATTCGTTACCTAATTGTAATTTTCATGACTATTTTAGCTATCATTTTCAGGCGCAAAATTATTAAGCTATTTACAACTATAAGAAGGAGAAATAAAAATGAAACTTGAATTTTTAAAAGAGTTTGATTTCTTCACTGGGGTTCCCGATTCTCAGCTTCGCGCACTATGCGACTGGCTCATTGATAAATACGGTACAGATCCGAGGCATCATATTATTGCTGCAAACGAAGGAAACGCTGCGGCGCTCGCTGCGGGATATCATCTTGCAACTGGCAAGGTTCCCGTCGTATATATGCAGAATTCCGGGGAAGGCAATATAATCAATCCTACAGCAAGCCTTCTTAACGATAAGGTATATGGTATTCCGTGCCTTTTCATAGTCGGATGGCGCGGTGAATACGGCGTTCATGACGAACCGCAGCATATATATCAGGGTGAGGTTACGCTAAAACTTTTGGAGGATATGGACATAGCCCACTTTGTCATCAGTAAAGATACGACCGACGGAGAAGTGTCGGATACGATGGCGTTGTTCCGTAAGTTGTTTGAATCGGGAAAACAGGCTGCGTTTGTAATAAGAAAAGGTGCGCTTGAGTTCGGTGGTAAGGTAAAATATGATAACTCAAACAGTATGAAGCGAGAGGATATCATTCGCCATATAGTTGAATTTACGGGTGATGATCCGATCGTATCAACAACTGGCAAAGCGAGCCGAGAGCTTTTTGAGATACGAGAGGCGCATGGGGGCGGACACGAACACGATTTTCTGACGGTGGGTTCGATGGGACATGCTTCATCTATCGCATTCGGTATTGCCGTGCAAAGGCCTGACAAAAAGATATGGATTATCGACGGTGATGGCGCTGTTCTTATGCACATGGGAGCGATGGCAATTATAGGCGCAAACGCTCCTAAAAACATCGTGCATGTCGTGATAAATAACGGCGCACATGAGACTGTAGGTGGTATGCCGACTGTAGCCGGGAAGATCGATCTTGTCAAAATTGCGCAAGGCTGCGGCTATCCGAGCGCTGTCAGCGCGGAGAGCATAGAAGACCTTGACGCAGAGCTTGATTCTGCGAGGCTGAGAGATGAACTTAGCCTGATCGAGGTCAAATGCTCGATTGGGGCAAGGGCGGACCTCGGAAGACCGACGACTACGGCGAGAGAAAATAAAGAAAGGTTCATGGGGCAGTTTAAGATATAAAAAACTGCTAATGCATAATTTACAAATAGGATAAATCAATGTACAACTACCTCATCGTTGGTTCCGATCTTTACGGTGCCACATTCGCGCAACAAGCCCATGCCGCGGGAAAGTACGTCCTCGTAATAGACAGGCGCCCGCATGTGGCGGTATGCGTAAACAAAAATGTAATTTTGTTGTGATTTCATGTGAACAATATCGTTTTTTGTGCTATAATCTTTAATCTTTCATAGAGTGATTGAGCCCTTTCTGTTGATTTGATTTAGGTGTAATTCTACTTTTTAACAGAACTCAATCACTTTTTCTATACCTTTTTACTTTCAGTCTCACATCAATTGTAACACTGCAACTTACAGATTTTAAAAAAGCGCCGCGGTACTTGACTGCGAGGGGAAAAAGTATTATAATTATTTTGACACACAATGAATGTCGAAACTTTTACAGCCGAGTTTATTGCATCGAGGGGACGGTGGATATATGAGAAAAATAAAGGTTTTGATCGGTGTTTTGTTGGCGGCGATATTAATGATTTTGGGGATGATGTCTGTCTTTTCCGCAAACGTACCGCTGACGGCTGCCGAGCAGTGCGACATGTACAGCGGAAGCAATGTGGGTGCGCAATCTTACAATTTGTGGGCGTCGACCGTAAAGTCCTATCTTGTGCCGACGTCTGACGGCGTCATGCGCGTGCAGGCGGGCGGCGATATAAGCGGAGTGCTTGTTGAATATTACGATAACTCGCATAATATTATTAAGTCCAAGACAAGGCACATAACGGGCGAGCTGCCGGTATTCGGCGCGTTTTACGAGGGTTCGGACGCATATTACATACTGACGGGACAAAATAACGTCGCCGAAAATCCAAGTACAGAGGTGTTTCGCCTGACAAAATACAGTAAAAGCTGGAGCCGCATGGGCTCTGTGGGGCTGAAGGACTGCAACACCACGGTACCCTTTGACGCGGGAAGCGCTCGCCTTGAGGAATACGGAAAGTATATTGTGGTCCACACGGCGCACGAGATGTACAAATCCTCCGACGGATACAATCATCAGGCAAATTTCACCATTCTGATAAACAGGGAACAAATGACCGTTGTTGATTGCCGTTATAAGGTGATAAACTACAGTTACGGGTATGTGAGCCACTCTTTCAATCAATTTATTCATGTGGACGGCGGCAGGATAATTACTCTTGACCACGGTGATGCTCACCCGCGCTCGGTAGTTTTGCTGAAATATCCGCAAGATATAACTTTGGGCTCGGTCAGTACGTGGGGATGCCAAAATATCAATGTTATTGAAATTCCGGGGACGATCGGCAACAACTACACGGGAGTGTCGGTAGGCGCCTTTGAGATGTCCGATTCCTCCTATTTAATAGCGGGGAACTCCGTTATGCAGGACGGGAGCGATACGCAGCGCTCGACGCGAAATATATTTGTCGCTTCGGTAGACAAGAACACTGACGCCGTGAGTGTTAATTGGCTCACAAATTATAAAGAAGGCGATGAAACGACGTCGACGCCGCATATGGTTAAGCTTTTTGCCGACCGTTGGCTTGTGATGTGGACAAGAGACGGGAAAGTTTACTATGTCACGGTCGACCAAAAAGGGCGTACCGTGGGGAAAATATACGAAATGGAGGGCGCGCTCTCCGACTGTGTTCCCGTCGTAGCAAACAACAAGATCACGTGGTACACTTGGAAAAACGGAACGATTACCTTTTATGATATCGATGCGAACAATTTATCGCGTACATACGAAACGGTCATAAACAACGGCCATCATTTTGAAATGACCTCCTTTAAGGACGGGGTCGCGACGCTGAGATGCACGGTTTGCGGCACCACGCAGACACTCGGCACAGTTACTGCATTTTCCGCATGGTGGAACACAAACGGCGGCAGCAGCTACTCGTCCGTGTTTCCGAGCAGTCTCGATGTGGGAAGTAAGATTTACTGCTGGCTGCAGGGCAATAAATACCCGAGCGGTATCAAGCTCGACGAGGAATGGACTGTCACTATATCAGATGAAAGTAAGGTGACCTTTACTCCGAACGATTATCAAAACATTCAGTTCGGCGGAGGATATTTTACTTTGCTCGCGCCCGGAAAGGTGAGTATCACGGTTTCGCCGAGATACAATCCGAGTATTGCGAGAACATATGAGCTGACAATAAAATGCACGACTCACGGCGGCGCGGACGGGAAAAATTTTGCTGTAAAGGACGCAAAGGAAGCGACCTGCACATCGACCGGCTACACGGGAGATAAAGTCTGCGGCGTTTGCGGCACGGTGGTGGAAAAAGGAAAGACAATCGCCAAAACGGCGCATAAGACCACTCTGAAAAACGCAAAGGAAGCGACCTGCACGTCAAGTGGCTACACGGGCGATAAGGTGTGTGACCTCTGCGGCACGGTGGTGGAAAAGGGAAAGACAATTGCCAAAACGGCGCATAAAACTGCCCTGAAAAACGCAAAGGAAGCGACCTGCACATCGACCGGCTACACGGGCGATAAGGTGTGCGACCTCTGCGGCACGGTGGTGGAAAAGGGAAAGACAATTGCCAAAACGGCGCATAAAACTGCCCTGAAAAACGCAAA
>CANPZU010000039.1 GCA_947588825.1 uncultured Clostridia bacterium | reverse complement strand
CCTCACCGTCTGACGACGCTGTATATGACTTCTTAGACCGCAAGCGAGCCGAGGGAAAGAAGTATTATGTCTACATGGTCGCAGGGTGCAATAAGTTCCTGCGCATATATTACGCGAGAGTTAAACAATGCCTGACTGAAGCAAACGGTTAAACTGTAACTATGATTGCATACATATCTAGGTGATGTTTTAGGCATCGCCTGCTTTGCTATGCTTTTTTTCTTCTTCATATATTTTTTCATTTTTCCTATTGACTTTTATTTGCAGGTTTCATATAATCATTCAGTTCCGCAGACATTATCTTATCCGCAAGCTCATTATATATTGCCTGCATTTTGGATTCGCTCAAGGTTTCAAAAACCGTTCCGCCCTGATTTTCCGCTTCCTGTATCTCTGCCGAGCGGGGTATGTACTGAGTTATCGTTGTGCCTATCTCCTTAAGTGCTTCCTCCACCGTTTCCACTTCGTTCGGAAGATTTTTTGCATTCAGAATAAGCCCGCGAAGCTGAGCGTATCCGCGTTTTCCGAAGTTTTTTATCGCCGCGGCGATATTGTTTGCCGCATAAAGCGACATCATTTCTCCCGACGAAACCACATACACGTCCCGAGCATACCCTCCGCGTATAGGCATGGCAAAACCGCCGCAGACAACATCTCCCAACACATCATAGATGACCACATCAGGGCGGTAGGTTTCAAACGCCCTAAGCTCGGCAAGCTTTTCAAACGCAGAAATTATTCCTCGTCCCGCGCAGCCCACGCCCGGCGTAGGCCCGCCTGATTCAACGCACAAAACGCCTGCAAAGCCATTAAAAACAATGTCATCAAGCGTTAGTGCGTCGCCCTTAAGCTTTATCCGCTCCAAAACAGTCGGAATCCGCTTTCCTTTCATAAGATTTTTGGTGGAATCAGCCTTTGGATCGCAGCCAATCTGCATGACGCGATACCCCTTAAGCGCAAGCGCGGCGGAAAGGTTTGATGTTGTCGTGGATTTCCCTATCCCGCCCTTGCCGTAAATTGCTATTTTTCGCATTTTATTGCATCTGACCTCCGTAAAATTTGAGTTAGCCGTTGCTAACTGACCTTCAAAAAAAATAAACGGTACCAATCTATTTTTGAAGTTAGCCGCCGCTAACCTCATCAGTATAGCAGATGAGTTCCGATTTGTCAAGCGAAAATGAAAAATAATTTAAAATGTCAAAGTAAGGAGAGGATTGGGCAGCATAATTGTGTACATGATTAAATAAGTGAGGCTAATCGTGCTGAACGCCATCGTATTCGTTAAGAATTTTTGAGCAGCTCATATATGCCGAAGCTGCAACAGCCGAGCGGCCTGTACCTCGGCTGATTACTTTTGCTTCTAAATGATAGATTTGCATTTTAGGATTCCTTTCTCGACTTTGAGCCGATTTTACTCTCGAAGAGCGCCGGTCTTGAACTACTGTTCAAGATACCACCGCCGCCAAAGGGGTTCCCGAAACGCCTGCGTTTTGGGGAAGAGGAGGAGCAGCGGAATGAGTGAGCACCTACGCAGAAGCGTAGGTGCGAGGGATATGTAGCTTGCGACGACGAGGCGGTGAGTAAGTGCGCCCTTCGGGAATGAAAGCTGGTTTTGTTCCTGCTCGACTGCCCTCGCGATACCGAAACGCTTCGGTTGTCTCGCAGACAAAACCCCGCGTTCATTGACAATAATTTTATCTATAAACTCATTTATCATCAGTGTGGTAAGCTCCGTAAAGTCGGTGTATTTTTGAACAAGCTCCACAAAGCTGTCAACCTTTTATATCTTCTTCAAAAGAAGATAACAGTCATTCCCCGCAAGTTGTTTTGCTCTACAATTCAAACCTGTATATACACGCCTTTGTTTCCCCGCACTCTATGCGTATATCGTTATCTTCGGGGAGCTCTGCAATCTCTAAGAGTTTGCCGCCGGCATATTCACACGTTTTTCTGGAAGCGTTGTTATCCGGATTACATGAAATAATCACATAACCCAGTTTATGCTTTCTTGCTAACTCAAAAAGCAGCAAACACGCCTTTCCTGCATAATGATGCCCGCGATATTTCTCGCTGACAGCATATCCTATATTACCGCCGTAGTACAATTTTTCATTATGACCGATACGTAAATCGCAACTGCCCATTTTGTCTCCATCATTGTTACAGATTGCAAAATGGTATGCAGGAACCCGGTTCTTTTCAGTATCCCCGGCAACGGTTTTTTCCAAAACCAATTTTATTTCATCACTTGCCAAAAAATCTGTATTCAAAAACATGTATATCCCTTTCCATAAAATCGATTTTATCGGATAGTCGTCACTCGACATTTGGTATTATACCACTCAAATATGAAGAAATCAGTTGCCGCCCGAATAGCCGTCATCGGTATAATGGACGACATTTTCATAGCCTTGCTGAGCGGCATACCCCTCAAGGTATTTCTTTTGGTTGATGATCGAATTGCTGTCGCCGGCAGCGTTTCTAATCACGCTTCCTGCGAATAATGCAAAATCAGCAAAGCCCGAAATGTTATGTCGCAGAATCTCCAAGTTGGGGTTTTCCAATCAATTTCAAGCTGTTGTCCGCTGTATGTACCGAATCCTTTTAACTGGCTTTCTGCAATCGGTGCCATACATATCCCATCATTACCGACAAAACTCTGCAAAATTTTTATTTCCCTTTGCAGTGGTTCAAGATATGGTGCTAACCCGCATCGACATAACCATTCTAATCTATCCAAATATGTATAATGTATCCCGTTTTCATCGTATCCGAGCTGATACCCCTCTTTTATGCAGCCTGTCGTGCCAAGCACATAGCCGACCCAAGAGTCCCCGCCGACCTGCTTTTCCGGACGGTCCGTCCGCATCAGCTGTTTAAATGATTCCGCAAGCATTTGTATATTTTCTTCGGTTTTCCAAGAATCAGTATGGGCGAGAATATCAAGATGATAATAACAAGGCCATTTTTCGTAATCGTTAAATACGCGTTTCTCTTTCCCGCCAATTTTCCTGACCCTCGTTATATCTAAAATCGAATCCACCTCAAGCACGCGCTTAAACGAATCAAGCGCCAACTGTATCTGCGGTAATATATCAATCACATCATCGTAACCTGCGCGGGCAATACAGGCGCAGCGAATGATATTCTGACCATTTGCGGCATAGCGGAACTCGTCAAAATATCTCCCCTTTGTGCGATAGCAAGGGTCGGTCAGCTTGGTGGTGACAAAGGCATCCATAGCCTTTTTCAGAACAGGCGTATCTTTGTATACAAGCTTTTCGCCCAAGTATTTTGTTCCCACCTCTTGATTTTCATAAGGCCCCGCGGTTTTATTCGGTCCGTGAAAACCGTCGCCGAGCCAAGCGTTTTCCTTTTGGCAGGCTATGATAGATTGAATAATCGGCTCATTCAGAATTTCCGCCTGCAATTTATCCTTTTCGGAGGCAGATAATTCCTCGTGCTTTACCTCCGTCTTTACTCTATAGCGAATAGACGGATTTGCATTAGCCAGTAAAAAATCAATCATTTTATCTTTCATATTGTTTTCCTTTATTGACAAATGGGTAAATAAAAATCTCATCAAACATTTGGCGTAAAGTATCTCCATTGCCTTTCTTTATTTTATTAAAAATTGTATCATAAATAAATTCAAATTTCAATATGAAATTATATATTTACAACTTAACACACGCAAAAATGCGAGACGTGAAATTTATAACTATCTCAAAAGTTGAAGGCAGGCTATGTCCGCGTTTGACGGCAACGCTTCGACGTATCACATCGAGCTGCGCGATAAGCCGACGATAATCTGGGATTTCCACTCGCTGCTTTTGATGATCCAAATGATGTTCAGCACTATGCTGACCGATGAGAAAAATCCATTGCGGCTTTGTAAGCGCCGCAACAAGGTCTTTGAGGCAAAACATCCCGACAATCTTTTTTGCAGCGCAGAGTGCAAGAATAGGTTTAATGTTTACAAGTCGAGAAACAAGGATAAATAAAAAGCCGCCCTCAAGCCTATGCCTGAGGGCAGTTTTTAAAGTGTGTAAATAAGCTCTGACAAAACGATTTCTTCGGCTCGGCTGCGAATATTGTTCATCTTGCAGACCCATTCAAGCTGGTCTGATGCCTTTAACGATTCAGTAACGCCCTCGCTTTTGGCAAGCGTCGAAACTATTCGTTCCAAACGCATTTGACAGGAAAATTCGATTTCCGCAAAATGTTCCCGAAGAGAACCGCTAAGCAGCATCTCGCTATAAACGCCGCCATGATTTTCTTTCAGAAACTTCTGCCGCAGGCGAGAATAACGGCCAAAATACAAGGTATCATCACAATACGCGATATTTGGCAGAAGATAGTAGCCGACAGTGGTATAACCTCTGCCGTTCAGTTCGTAAGCCATAGCCCCTCCTTTCGCCATTTTTCTGCTCCTTTCTTCATAACTCGCTATTTCCGCAAATGAGCCGTCAGCTATGATGTAATATTTTTGGGAGAATCTCCCCTTTACATATTACATCTTGCGTTTCTATAGACACGCTGTCACCGAAGTTTTCGTCATCTCTACTTAACCTCATGTAGAGCGCGGTGCTATATTTTGTATTGTTGGGTGTCATTTTAACCTCCTTTTTACATGCACGCGGGGTTTTGCCCAAGAGGACGAGCAATCAATCGTTTACGATTGCGAAGTCTGATTGGGAACAAGGCCAGCTTTCATTGATGCTAAAAGCGATTCACGCTCAGGAGAGCAAAGAAGCTGCGAAAAAAAGGCTAAGGAGGTCTATGAAAAGCTGCGAGAAATGAAGCTGAATGCAGCTGCCAAAAAGCTTGAGGACGGGATTGAGGAAACGCTTACATATATGGATTTCCCGTCGCAACACTGGCTTAAAATTCGCACGAACAACGTAATTGAGCGTTTAAACTGCGAGATCCGCCGCAGGACGAGGGTGGTCGGTGCATTTCCTGACGGTAACTCATCTCTGATGCTTGTTTGTGCGAGGTTGCGCTATGTCGCCGGCAAGGACTGGGGTGTAAAAAATATTTGTGCATGAAATATCTTGATGAGGCCGCAGAATAATTCCAAGGTAGCGCTTCACATCATTAAATCATCCTCGGCAAGCCTAGGATGATAATCCAAAAATATTACTTCATTCTATATGAATTTGCGAAAAATACTTGACAGTACCTTATACATGCTCAGATGGCGGTATACTTTGCCGACCGTATGCCGGAATAGAGAGCATCGGCCGCAAATGTCAAGGGCGGCTCTCCCGCTGCCCTTGACAACATGGGTTTTCTAACTTATACTGTTGGCAAGGAGACCGGTTTTGACCAGGACTCCTTAACCATATATTTTTCTATTTTCATCGCTTTTTGTACTTTACACAGAATTTGGGGGACTACCACGGTACTCAAGACTCGAGGAGGTTTAACATATGCAAAACAGCGCTGTTTAAATCTATAAAACTTAATATTACTTTTTCTCTTTCTTCTCCTCGAGATACTTTTTCGCTTCCTTAATAAAACTCCAAATCATGATAATCATAATAATTCCAATCGGGAATGCCGAAATAATGCTGACTGACTGAATATTGCTCATACTGCTCTCGGAGAATACAAGCGCTATCGGGAGGACAATGAGAAGCAGGCACCACAGCAGTGTGATCATAGCATGCGGCTTTTCATCAGGATTCAGCTTTTTGTAGCTATAACAGGCTGCGGTATATGCGATGGTATCAAACGACGTAGCGTAGAACGCAATCATACACACAAGGGTCAGGATCAGAATGAATGTCGCACAAGGCATTGTGTCAATTATATTCATGATTAGACCGTACAGGTCGCCGCTTTCTTCATATTGCGCAATAAAATCCGCAGCGCCTTTTGTCTGAAGACCGAGGCTATAATTGCCCAGAATGATGAAGCTGACAATCGTTGAGCCAACGCCGAAGACATAGCCGCCGAGAATGGTCTGCTTGATTGTCCTGCCGCGGCTAATGTTGCCTATAAAGAACGGAGCAGCAATGCACCAGACCATCCAGTAAGCCCAGTAATAGATTGTCCAATCCTGCGGGAAGTTGTTTGTTCTTGCGGGGTCGGTGTATGTAGAAAGCTCGACGAAGTTCTGAATCATCTTTCCAAGGCTTTGGAAACCATTTTCGATGATATATCTCCCCTGCCCGCCTATGAGCAAAACTATAATCAGCAGACCGAAGAAGAGGTAAATACAGAGTTTAGCAAGGAATCCTATTCCCTTAAATCCGTGCATGACGGCATAAGTATATACAGCGCAAGTGATTAGCAAAATTATTATAGTCACGGTCGTGCGGCTGATACTTAATCCGAAGAGTTTCAGAATAATACTTGCCATAAGAGGCGTAGCGACTGAAAATGTAGTTGCTGTACCCGCCAAAAGCGCAAACAATGCAAAGAGATCAATGACTCTGCCTAAAATTCCGTCAGCGTGCTTGCCAATCACAGGGCGACAGGCTTCGGAATAGCGCTGCCTGTTGCGCTTGCGGACGTGAAGCATGAACCCGAATGCCACTGCTAAAACAAGATAAAACGCCCATGGAATAAAACTCCAGTGAAACAGTGGAAATACCCCTGCCCACTCGGCAACGCTGCCCATCTCGGCGATGTGTGGGTTTGTCGCATACATGACCCATTCCGCAAATGAGTAAAACAAGATATCCGCCGCAAGACCGCAGGTAAACATCATGCTGCCCCAGGTGAAGAACGAATATTTCGGCTTTTCATAAGGCTCACCAAGGACGATGTTTCCGTATTTTGAGAATGACAGAAACACTGAAATGACCAGTACTCCCAAGCCGATTACGAGATAATACAGTCCTACTGTATCGCCAAAAAAGTATCTCACCTGACTGATTACGCCATTTGACTGTTCGGGGAATATGAGTAGCAGGACTGCCAAACATACTATAAGAATAAACGGTGCTAATGTTATGAGCCAGTCGATTCGGCCTTTTTGATTTTTTGCGTTCATATTTTTTACCTCCATTATAAATATTTTTTGTAGCTACTGTCCAGTTTTGCAAGTTCATCAATGCTGTCTATTTCAACTATATCACCCATGTTCATCTCTCTGATGCCAAGCTGATATTCCTGCGGATAGCAGAACATGGGGACATCATCCCAATATATCTGCCGGTTTTTCTTTAACTCAAATTCTATTTCAAGATGTTTTTTCAGCTTTTTTCCGTCTTCGGCGTTCCATCTTGATATGCTGTATAGCTGCCAGCCATGTGAGCCTCCGGTTCTCGAACACCCGGTAACTATTCCGTTTTGAACGCTCATCAGCCATTCATCTGTATGTTCATCAGTCCACACGGCATTATATCCTGACAATTCAAACTCAGCAGAAAGGACTTTATCATTGTAAATAATTTGATCTCCATCAAGAATGATAGCATTTTCAAGATGATTTCTTGCTATGTAAAGGGATGAGATGTTGTTGCAGGTTTCGTAATACGGGTTGTCTATAATTGTTATCTCGCTATACTTATCCTTGAGCTGCTTAAACTGCTCTTTCAGATACCCCACAACTATGTAGATCTCATAAATTCCGTTACAGTGAAGGCTGTCGATAACCGAATCTATCATCCTTTTTCCATTGACGGTAACAAGCGGTTTCGGAGTTATCAAAGTAACCGGACGAAGGCGCTCTCCTTTTCCGGCAGCCATAATGATTGCCCTTTTGACCTTATTCGTTTTCATCACCCACTTCCTTCATTTCTTCTAAAGCGTATTTGTAGAAATCTTTTGCATACCTATACTGCCGCAAACTATACTCGCCGAATTCCACTCCGAGATGACTCTTAAACTCACACCAGTTAGACCACAAAAGTCCACAAGCGGCGATGTAGCAGTAAATCTTTGCACGAATTGCAGTCGTACATTCCTGCCCGGATTCCTCAAAGTAAATACTTATGAGCCTGTCCGCCTGGCGCTTATTGTAAAGGCTGTAAATGCAGAACATCGCAATATCCACATGAGGGTCCTGCATACCGGCGTATTCCCAGTCAGTCAGCTGCAAGGCTTCGCCGTTCGGCGTATCGTAAAACAGGAAATTGTCCGGCACCGCATCTATATGTGTCAGGCACCAATCTGTTCTTGAGCGCTCTATGTAATCCCTTAGTGACAGAACATTCTCTTTCGTTCGCTTATAATCGTGATATATTGACGGCTTCCCGCCCCACAGCGATTCATAAAATTCTATCTGCCCGAAGATGTCAAATGCATGCGGAACGCTCAGCTTCATTTTGTGGAAGTCTGAAAGCAGCTTCATACATTTTCTCAAATCCCCTACATTATCAGTATCGCATACTCTTACCCCATCAAGAAATTTTGTGATTTTATAGCCGTTCTGCGAATTGATATATACCGGATCATCGCAAAGCCTGAGACCGGATAACGCCCTGAATACTTCCGCTTCCTGCTCGCGGTTGATAAGCTGATCCGTGCCCTCACCTGGAATCCGCATAATATACTTGTCTCCTTTGGCACTGAACAGAAAGCTTCGGTTAGTCATGCCCTTTTTCAGAACGCTGATATCCGTAATTTCATCTTCTTTACATTTGAGCGCCTTAGCAATCGTCTTGATAGCGTCCGACTTTAGTTGATTTGAGTCGCAGTCAAGATCACGGAGCTGCTCATAGGTATTTATTTCTACGACATCTGTACTTTTTACAACTCTCGCACGGACAATCATGCGGTCTTTAGCGTAAAGCGTTTCCTCCCAGAAACATTCTGCGTACTTCTCGGTATCCATTGTTTTGAGCTTTTCGCGTACAACCGATGCTTCCGGCTCCAAAAGATATGTAATCCCGATCATTGCGTTGCCTGCAGCTTTTTCCGGGATAACGGCAAGCTCCATCTTTCTTGTGACCCGCACACTTGATTCTTCTTCTATAAGATCGCTCACCATATACCAGCTGTAAAGTTCCGTTGAATCAAAAGGATTTCGGTCGCACCAGATGTCGCATGGAACTATGTATGTGTTGTGAATACAATCCGCCACAAGCGTGAGCGAATGGAGATTGTTCTTTACTGCGTATTCCTCGTTGACGATAAGTTCCACGCCATACTCGTCAATCAGATATTCAAAAGACTCTTTCATAAACCCGACGACCACGGTTATGTCGTTTACCCCTACTTCTTTAAGCTGCCTTATAAGACGGTCGATAAGCTTTTCACCGTTGACCTCCAAAAGTGCTTTCGGTGTTGAAAGATTGATAGGGACCATCCTCATTCCAAAGTCGGCCGCTAAAATGATTGCGTTTTGTGGCGCTTTTTCCTTTATCTCGGCTTTTGCTTTGTCCGTCAGCTGCGCTGCTTCATTAAGATAACCTTTTTCAATCAGCGACCGTAAAGACCGATTCACGATGCCAAGACTGTGTCCGGACGTCTCTGCTAAAATTCTCTGATTGACAAACGACTCTTTTAGCAGCGTTCGCAATATGTTCGATTCCTGTAAATTCATGAACATCTCTCCTTTAATTTTCGTGAACATGATATTAAAAATATTTTCAGATGACTTCTACATTTTTTGCATCTGACAACGTGTCTATTTAACATCAATTCATAATATCTGCATTGCTTTACCAATAGCAGAAGCTACCACCTGATCCATATCCATAATACTTATACTCCGCCAATCTTCCGCCGAAAATGACGTTTTTCTCAGCGTCGGCAAGCTTTTTGTACTCGGCATAAAGCTTGCTGTTTTTTTCGTCATTGACCGGATAATACGGCTCGTCGCCCGGTTTCCATTCGCTGCTGTACTCGCGGCTGATGACTGTCTTCGGCAGGTCGTTGCCCTGCTCGTCCTTGCCGAATTCAAACCACTTATGCTCAATGATTCGCGTCCATGGCGTCTCACGGTCGGTGTAGTTGACAGCGGCGTTGCCTTGGAAATTCGGCTTGTCGAGCAGCTCCGTCTCAAATCTGACTGAGCGATATTCCAAATAGCCCAATTTATATCCGAAATACGCATCAATCGGACCGGTGTAAACTACAGTTTCGGCAAGCTTATCCAGTTCGGCTTTGTGCTCCAAATAATCCACGCCAAGCTGTACCTCAATGCCGTCGAGCATATTTTCGACCATCTTTGTGTAGCCGCCGACAGGTATTCCTTGATACAGCGCATTGAAGTAATTATTATCAAAAGTCAGGCGCACGGGAAGTCGCTTGATGATAAATGAGGGCAGGTCTTTGCAATCGCGACCCCACTGCTTTTCTGTGTAACCCTTGACAAGCTTTTGATAGATGTCGGTGCCGACGAGCGAAATCGCCTGCTCCTCCAAATTCTGTGGATTCGTGATTCCTGCGGCTTTGCGCTGCTCATCTATTTTCGCGGCAGCCTCCTCTGGGGTCGTCACACCCCACATTTTGTTAAAGGTGTACATATTGAAGGGCAGCGAGTAGAGCTCGCCCTTGTAATTCGCGACCGGAGAGTTCGTAAAGCGGTTGAATTCGGCGAATTGGTTCAGATAATTCCAGACGGTTTTGTTGTTCGTGTGGAAGATGTGCGCGCCATATTTGTGGACGTTGATACCCTCGATGCGCTCTGTGTAGACATTTCCGGCGATGTGCGGACGCTTGTCGATGACGAGGACGGATTTGCCGGCGGCATGAGCCTGTTGGGCGAAAGTGGCGCCGTAGAGACCGGAGCCGATAATAAGATAGTTATACATTACATTCCTCCCATTAATTTCATTTTAAAATACGGAGTATATCTGCCGATTGCATACTTAATTTTACGATTTATTCTGCTGAAGTGCGATAACGATGTTCGTTCACTCATAATTTTATCCATGTATGTGAACACTTTTAACGGTGTATCTCGGAACACAGGCTTCTCAAGAAACTGCTTCAAGCACTTTTCCAAGCCTATTTCTGGTAATTCAAATTCATACTCGCCTGCCGCTTGCAGGAATTTTGTATTATCAAACCTGCGGTCGAAAAGGCGGTCATAAATCACCTGATACTTATTGCCCATCGCCTCATAAATCGGCTTCGGGTCGTCGACATATTTGATCTTAATTTCCTTGCCCGTCACGTCCTTGAAAACCCTTTTATAAATCGCGAGCACATCGTCCCACTTTATTACCTTATCGGTAGTGATGTGAAACGCCTCGCCCATCGCTTTTTCGTTGCCGATTAGCTTTGAGATTCCCATCGCAACATCCGCGCCGAGGGTCATAGTCGTGTATTTTTCGGCGATTGCCTTCGGGAAAACTATGGTCTTGTCATGCAAAGCGCGGTAGAGCCAAAGCTCTTTTTCGTACACGCCAATCTGCAGGCGCTGGCTGCTGTAGGTTATGTACGGACGGATTATCGTCCAGTTGGTCTTGCCGGATTCGCGGAGCAGATTTTCTTGCCTCGCTTTTGTCAAGGCATATTCATCGGTTTTCAGATATTCTCTGTCGGTCGTCACATCAAGAAGCCTTGGAGAATCCTCGGTAATTGGTGTTTCGGAGTCTGCATATACTCGGCTTGAACTCAGGAAAATATACTGATTTGTCGCGTTTAGAAGCAAATCGCGCCTCGATTTGAATTCTTCGGTATTGTAGACCATGAAGTCCACGATTGCGTCGTATTTCTCTGCCAAAAGTGATTGCAGAAATGCAGTGTCGTGCGCGTCGCCTTTGACATATTTAACGTTATTAAATTCGGATTTTCTTTCAGAGCGGCTTGTAACTGTGACGTCCTCGCCGCGCTCGCCAAGAATTTTTACCAAATCGACGCCCATGGCGCCGGTTCCGCCTAAAACAAGAATTTTCATGTCGGTTTCCTTTCTTTGTCATGAAAGAAAACCGAGCGCGTTTATCCGTGGAGCGTGACTGTTCCGCTTCCTCCGGTCATGTAGAACGTGTCGCCGACGATCATATCACCCATGTCGCTGACCATGAATGTCGCAAGAGCTGCAATTTCAGACGGCATTGCATATCGTTTGGCAGGAGTTGTGGGATGGTAGATACTGTCGCCCTCGTTTTTGTCGAGCATCGGTGTGGCAGTAGGACCGGGCGCAATGGCATTAACAACAATGCCATAAGGCAGAAGCTTGTCCGCTGCGCCAAGGGTGAGACCTCTGACGGCCCACTTTGACATCTGATAAGGCGTCCACGCGGGACGAAGTGCCGAGGAAGAAGTCACGTTCAAAATATGACCCTTGATTCGGTTTTCAATCATATATTTCGCAACTGCCTGAGACATGAAAAACGTGCCTTTTGCGTTGATGTCCATGATGCTGTCGTACTCCTGCTCGGACATATCCAAAAAGTCCGAGTGGCTGACGACTCCCGCGGAATTTACAAGAATATCTATTCGGTTTTCGGGGAACATCGCGGCGGCGGTTTTAACCTTCTCAGGCATAGTTTGAACATCTTTAACGTCGATAACTATGTATGATAGGTTATACCCCCCCCCGCCGATTTTTTCGCAGCATGAGCGAAGCTTTTCTTCATTTGTTCCCGCGATGATCACCTTAGCGCCGCTTTTCAGAAAGCTCTCTGCCATAGCAAGACCTATCCCGCCGCTGCCGCCGGTGATAAGGGCGACTTTGTCTTTTAAGAGTTCGGGGGCGTTTATGGGATTGGGAATGGGGACTTTCTTTTCTTCTTTGAATATCATTATCATATTTCTGATAATTTTCTTTGCTGTTTTAAACATAACTTTTCCTTTCGTCATTTCTTTTTAAGATTCAAAATATTCTTAATCACGCTTATAATTCTCTTATGAAACACAGACATTACTATGAGCATAACTCTATAAAATATTCAACAGATTGGTGGTTAAAAAACCCACTGTGAGCTAAAGCCTCTCCCTGATAAATTTGCTGACAGTATTTCTATGTACCTTATATATTTTTGCAATTTCGGTTATCGGGACATCTTGCGCGAGCAAATCCCGGACAATTTCCTCTTTGCCCGACAGTTTGACCTTGTCAGATTTTCTTCCCAAAGGTCTGCCGAGGACGACTCCCTCGGAACGCTTTCTTGCAAGCGCCTCCTTAGTACGTTGGCTTATCAGATTCCGCTCAATCTCAGCCGAAAGGCCGAATGCAAATGCAAGTACCTTGCTTTGAATATCCTCGCCGAGACGATAATTGTCCTTGATGGTCCAGACGCGGCACTCCTTATTCATACAGATATTAAGAATCTCCATAATCATAAACAGATTGCGTCCGAGCCGTGAAAGCTCAGCACAGATTATCAAATCATCTTTCTGAACTTTTTTCAAAAGCGCTCCGAGCCGACGTTTGTCATAGCTTTTTGTACCGCTGATTGTCTCTTCAATCCAGCCGTCGATTATTAGTCCGGAATTATTTGCAAAATTTGTAATTTCAAACCTTTGGTTTTCAACCGTCTGCTTGTCACTGCTTACCCGAATGTACCCGTAATTCATAGTTTTCGCTCCTTTGAAAATGTAGTTTTTATAGGAGCGTTTTTGTTGAGCAGAATAAGAGCACATCAAAATTTGACAGTTCCGAAAGTTGGACGATACTCTCGCCCATCGAGCAGAGCATAAAGAGGAAAATCGAAGCCGCAGGCAAGCCTCTTAAAGATTGGAATATTTCCATAAACTACGGCATAAAAACCGGTTGCAACGACGCGTTTATAATCGACACCGCGAAGAAGGACGAGCTTATTACGGCCGACCCGAAATCCGCTGAAATTATCCGACCGATTTTAAGAGGCAAGGATATTAAGAGATATGCTTATAGCTTTGCCGGAAAGTGGATAATAAATGTTCACAACGGCATAAAAGATACTGGTTTAGCAAGAATCAACATTGATGACTATCCCGCAGTAAAAGCACATCTTGATAATTATTATGACAGACTTGAAAAACGAGAGGATAAGGACGATGCTCCGTACAATCTTAGAAATTGCGCTTATATGGACGATTTTTCTAAGCAGAAAATCGTGTGGGGAGAGCTTTCAGACAATCCCAAATTCGTTTTAGATACAAATGGGAAGTTTACTACATTAAACACGACATTTTTGATGACGGGCGAGCACCTCGGCTATCTTCTCGCGTTTTTGAACTCGCCCATTTCAAAATACTATTTTTCTTCAAATTTGGGAACCACTTCTGGAGTGGGGACTACAAGATGGCTTAAATACACAATAGAAACCTTGCCTGTTCCTTATCCGGAAAAAGACATTCTTGACCGTATCGAAAAACTTTCCTTGGATATGAATAACGAGTCGTTATCTAAGGAAAAAGATACAGAGATACTTTCAAATATTTACCTGCTTTACGGCTTTTCCGATGAGGAGATAGCTTTTATTGAGCGTAATTCTTGATGCTGTCGATAGTTATTTTCGACAGTTTGCACGATAAATTCATATTCTTCATCGGTAAAACCGTAGAAACCTCTGACAATGTTTTCTAATTCACTTTCTTTATCGGAAATGTTATTTCCGGTGTTCAAAGAGCAAATAATATCGTCGAGAATTTCATTCACTTTGTTAATCGTGTCAGTGCTCGGAAGCGGTATTTTGACAGGCTCCATAGCCTGCACACTGATTAACAAATCTCCTGTTCCGGTTTTAGGAGAATCCTTAAATAAATAATTTCCTGTGTGAGTATTTAAAACTGCCGATAAAAACTTAATATTTTCACCGGTTGCAAAACATGTACTATCCAAACCGAGACACCCGCTTTCGTCATAGCTGAATTTAAGAATTGACCCAATACGTTTCCACACGATTTTCTGCTTAGAAAAATCGTCCCAATAACTTATCGAATCCTGCGTCTCAAACCATTTATTATTGGTCTTTTTGCGGGCTTTGACCTTAACGCCGTCAATAATATACTCTTTTCCGGTCTGCTCTAACTTTTCCATTCCGAAAGACAAAAGGTAATCCTTTACGGCAGGATAGTCATCTATATTATAATTCATACTCGGAAATGTTGCGATTAACCACTTATCCGCAAATGTATGCGAGTACCTCTTAATATCCTTGCCTCTCAAAATCGGTCGGATAATTTCAGCGGATTTCGGGTCGGCCGTAATAAGCTCGTCCTTCTTCGCGGTGTCGATTATAAACGCGTCGTTGCAGCCTGTCAACACTCCACGATAGATTTTGATATTCCAATCTTTAAGAGGCTTGCCTGCGGCTTCGATTTTCCTCTTTATGCTCTGTTCGATGGGCGAGAGTATCGTCCAACTTTCGGAACTATCAAATTTTGATGTGCTCTTATTCTGCTCAACAAAAGCGCTCCTTTTCCCGTATGTCCATAAAGATGGAAATTTGCTCGAAAATCGAAAATTTCCACGCTCTTGGAAATCTCAGATTTTTGTGGTATAATGACGGTGAGGTGATTATTATGTACGCGAAACTCACGATTCCAGAAAGATTAAAAGACCTGCGTGTAATGCAGAAGCATTTAACGTTGGAAGAATTAGCAGAACAGACAGGCTTGTCAAAATCCGCTCTCGGCAAATATGAAACAGATGATTATAAGGACATCAGTCCGTTTGCGATTGTAACTTTGGCAGAGTTCTACGGAGTGTCTACCGACTACCTGCTCGGTCTGACTGAAACAAAAAATCACCCAAACACAACTCTTAGCGAGTTGCATTTGAGTGATGAAGCAATAGATGTTTTGAAAAGCGGAAAGCTGAATAATAGGCTAATTTGTGAGATTCTTTGTCACGAAAACTTTAGGAGATTACTTGTTGATTCCGAAGTGTTTGTCGATAGAATAGCAGAAATGCATACCGAGGAATTTACCTCTATCATGAATGTCGGCAGGCTTAAAGTCTTGGAAAAGTCGGGTGACGAGAATGCCTTGGATGCACGGACTTTGGAAATTGCGGAAGATGTTGACAAGCATTATATTGAGGGCGTTTTGACACAAGATTTGCTTTCGATTCTTAACGACATTAGAGAAAAGCATTTTACGGACAGTACGACTGCAGACGCGCCGTACACTGCTGACGAAGCTCAGAAAAAGATTGATGAGGTTATAAATTTCAAGGGCAGCGACCGGGAAAAACAGCTGTTTCTCGTCTGTAATCAACTGCAAATTCCATACAATACTCTGAAGCCAGACGAGAAAGCTGCGCTTTTGAGCGCAATATCCAAGTCAAAGATTTTGGGCAAGTTGGGAAAGCACGGTAGGGGTAAGAGGAAGCATAAAAAATAAGGCAAGGATAATCCTTGCCCTATTTTCGCCCTAAATTCCGCTTGACGGATGCCAAAATTTAATTTTTTGATTGAAAACTTCTTTATGGACACCTGCCCGAGCCGGGGGTATTTCAATAATCGCCCCAAAGGGGCTCAGATTACAAGCCGCGCCTTGAAAGGCGTTCCGACACAGGACGCTTCGCGGCTGCGGTCTCTTGCGCCCCTGCTGTTACTGCTTACCCGTTGAACGGGTCGGTGTCGTCCATCGTCAGCTGCTCTGATGTTCTATCCTCTTCCAACTGCCTTTGGATATACTCCGTTATTGCCTTCGTGTTCTTGCCTACCGTATCCACATAGTATCCCCTGCACCAGAATGAACGGTTCCTATACTTATACTTCATATCTCCCCACTTGTTGTAGATCATGATGCTGCTCTTTCCTTTCAGGTACCCCATAAGCGAAGAAACCGAGTGCTTTGGCGGTATCTCCACAAGAATATGTACATGGTCGGGACATGCTTCTGCCTCTAACAAAGTTACTCCGTACCAGTTGCATAACTGTCTCAACATTTGGCCTATTTCCAACCTTTTGGTTCCATAAAACACCTTCCTGCGATACTTCGGCGCAAACACTATGTGATACTTGCAATTCCACTTTGAATGTGATAAACTGTGTATGTTGTCATTCACGACAATTCCTCCTGTCTTATAGTTGCGGCCGGCGAACCACTTCTATTTTATCACAGGAGGTCTTATTTTTCTATCCATAGCTTGAAGCTTTGAACCCCCAGTAAAACTGGAGATTTTAAGATACAATAAAACGCCCCGGCTTGAATAAGCCGGGGCATTTGCAGCATATTTTTCAGAATTCCACAACTTCCTCGTTGGCAATCATGCCTTGGGTCGGCACTTCAATTTCAATCACATCGCCATCGTCAGGCAGATAGGCGGGCGCGCGCACCGCAACATATCCGCACACCGTGCAAACGCCGTTCAGCATTGTATGCGGCATGAGCGACATCACTTTCCCGCAAATCGCGCACCTTGCAAGATGTCCCGCTTCGCCGACATTTATCCACGCCGTAAAGCTGTGAACATGGCTCGGTCGGCTCGCGGGATCACGATAAATCAGCACATAGAGCGAGAATTTGTCGGTCAGAATCGTGACCGTTTCGTCGCTCTGGTCGGTGTCGTTAAGCAGCTCTGCCTTGCCGTCATGAAGTCGTATTACCGAGAAAATTCTGCCGACTTTGTGCAGCGTCTCGGGAATGTCGATTACAAGCTTAATCGGGTTATTTATTTCTGAGATTGCCTCGCTCTTAATCTCGTCGCCGGTGACTCCGTCCTCGGTGATTTTTGTAAGCGTGATGTCGGCATATTCCGCAACCTCGCAGCCCTCCAAATCGTCCAAAAATGCCTCGATTTCGGCGAGATCGTCAGCCGAAATATCTTCTTCTGAAACTCCCTCAACATTCATAATCACTTTAACATTATCTCCGTTTTCGAGTGCGGCTTCATCTTCATCGGTGAACACATCTTCCTCAAGAGCCTTTCTGTCGTCGTCGCCGATTTCCACCTCGGGAGCACCGCCTGATGCTACGACTTCAGACGTAATCTGCCCCTCCTCGCTGGCCAAAATGAAGATTCCCAAGCTGTCGGTTATCACGCTGAAAGTGCCGTTTTCGGTGTCAAATTCCGCATCAAATTCGATGAATTTTCCGTCATTATTGAGCATGAAAACTTTCATTTTCGCGCCGCTGACGTCTGCCGAAACCGTCAACTTGATTGACTTATCCGGCTGGACCTCAACCCCGTTTTTGAGCAGCTCGATGTCATAAACTTCGCGAACAATCGCGTTTGCCATGTCCTTAAGATTCTCGCGGTCGGCGGTTTCCAAACGCTCGTCTGCCGGTTCGATTTTGAGAATTATATCATCGCCCAAGATTTCGCCGTCCACAGATTCGGCAATCGCCGGAGCATTTATCTTGCCGTTTTCAATAGTCGTACCGGCAGGAACGATTTTCTCCGGCTCGCCTTCGGCAGACACTTTTCCACCCTCGGGGAGCGTGATTTTTCCATTGGGCGCTACAGTCACATCTTCGCCCTTGACATCGGTATCACCAATTTTGACCTCATCAGCCGTGACCGTGCCATCAGGCTCGACCTTGCCACCGGTCGGGAGAATAATTTCGGGATTGTAGCCAACCTTGACCGACCCCTCGCCGGGGACAGTGATATTTTCATCGGGCGCGACGGTCACATCTTTGCCTTTGACCTCAGTATTTCCGACTTTGACCTCATCGGCAATTACCGTACCGTCCGGCTCGACCGTTCCACCGGTCGGGAGAGTAATCTCGGGATTGTCGCCGACCTTGACCGACCCCTCGCCGGGGACAGTTATATTTCCGTCGGGCGCAACTGTCACATCTTCGCCCTTGACATCGGTATTGCCGATTTTGACCTCATCAGCAATTACCGTTCCGTCAGGCTCGACCGTTCCTCCGGTCGGAAGAATAATCTCGGGATTGTCGCCGACCGTTACCTGACCCTCGCCGGGTACAGTTATATTTCCGTCGGGCGCGACGGTTACATCTTCGCCCTTGACGTCGGTATTTCCGACTTTGACCTCATCGGCAATTACCGTTCCGTCAGGTTCAACCTTGCCACCTTCGGGCAAGCTGACCGCCGGATTATCCCCAACCGCAACCTCGCCGCCGTCGGGAACAGTCACGCAGCCCTGCTCATCGACCTCGACCGAACCGCCGTCGGGCAGGGTCACGGTCGTCATATTGCCCGCCCCGTCGTCGATGATGATTTCGCCGCCGAGGTTTTTGATTGACCCATCGCCCGCCGCGACCGTCTCGCCGGGCAGCAGCTCGGTGGTACCGTCAGCCGTCGAAGAGGTTACTACCGTTTTTTGAGATATGAACGATGCAAACGCGCTCGCAGTCGCCTTGTAGCGGACATGAATCTCGTACGTTTCACCCTTTTCAAGCTCGCTGAAGCTACTGTTATCCTGCCATGTCACGCCGTCGAGCGAATACTCGCAACCCGGGATTTCGGCAATCGTGATTTCCGTCTGCGACTTGCTGACCGCCGTCTCGGAGATGTCCGGAGCCGCCCGGCGAGCGGGAATCACAAGGCTCTGAATCTCGCCGTCGAGGTGGTCAACGTCCTTCTTGTAACGAATTTTGACCGTCATCGTGCTGCCGCTCCAGCCTGTTTTTGCGACGTTCATCGCCGCCGTGCAGTCCTGCCACGTCTCGCCGTCAACCGAGAACTCCATGGTTTCATCGGTGGAAAGTGTTTCATTGATAAAGTCGATTTTGACCTCCGGAGCAGCCTGACTTGCAGCCGTGATTTTCCATTCGTGCTCAACCCCGGTCGCACTGGAGAGGGTGTAATTTTCATTTCCGAGATCGGTGACTTTCGCGGTGTAATTTCCGGCTTCGGTCGCGGTGTTGTTGGTGTATGTTATATTGAATTTGTCACCCATGACAGCATTTTTTACAGTAGCTGTGACGATATGCGGCTCTCCATCATAGGTATATTTTTCACCAACCCACTCAATTTCAGCAATGCGAGGGGTAATCTTCCACTTATATTCGTTTGCATCTTCGAGAGTGTAGTTTGCGTTTCCGAGCGCGGTGATTTTCGCGATATAATCTCCCGCGCTAGTTGCAGCATTGCCAGTATATGCAATTTCAAACTTGTCGCCCGCGACGGCATTTTTCACTGTTGCAGTGACTTCATGAACAGTGCCGTCATAAGTGAACTCGCCACTCTGCCATTTGATTACGGCAACAAGAGGCTTGATCGTCAACTTTCCGGCATTGCTGACCGCATAATTGTCGCTTGAAAGCTCGACGGTATAGCAGCCTTCTTTGGCAACCCCAGAATATTCATACTCGCCGGCATCGCTCGAAAATGCCGTCAGTGTCGCTGTGACAGTCTCATCGATTCCGCTAACCTGTATAACTGTTTTTGCCTCGCCACTGTAAATAAATTCGGTGTTTGGCAGGTTGATCGGCGCAGGAGTAATGCTTCCCGAAACCTCGGCTTGAGTGCTCGCAAGAACGTAATTTTTAGAATCATCGCCGCTCAAAGTAATATTTTTTGCGACAATTTTCCCCGCACTTACGTTTGCCGAATCGTAGGAAATCTCTGACGTTGCTTTCACATCATCGGTTCCGATTACGCCGGTAAGCGCGATTTTTACATCATTTGAAACATTAGCCGTGCCGTCGTAGACTTTGCTCAAAGTGCCGGAAATGCGCGCTGTCAGGGACTTCGGAGCGATTTCAAACTCTGCGCTCGCACTGCCGGAATAGTTCCCTGTTCCGGTCAAAGTCACGGTGTACTTGCCAACATCTTTGACCTCGCCGGAATATGCCACAGTATAATCCTTGTCCGCTGAAAGTTCTTTGCCGCCGAGGGTTACGCGGATTTTAGGGACCTGAATTTCGCAGTTGTAAGTGTATGTGCCGACAATTTCGACCTGAGCGTCGGCAAGAGAAAGGGTAGTGATTTTCCATTCATGCTCAATACCGGTTGCGCCGTTGAGAGTGTAGTTTTCATTCCCGAGCGCGGTAACTTTCGCGGTGTAATTTCCGACATTCTTAGCGGTGTTCTCGGCGTATGTAAGCTTGAATTCATCGCCTCCGACGGCATTTTCCACTGCCGCGGTGACTTCATGAGAAGTGCCATCATATGCAAATTCATCACCGTTCCAGACAATCTTCGCAGGGAGAGGGGAAATCGTTCCGGAGACGGTCGGAATGGGAGTTGAAAGCTCGTAATAATCCACATGCTCGCCGGTCAGAGCTGCATTTTCTGCTGAAATTGTGCGATTGCCAGCCGCTGCGGAATCAAAGGCAAATTCAGCCGATGCACCCACGGTATCGCCATCAACCACGCCGGAAAGCTCCAACTTCAACCCGAGGTCGTCCGCGCTCACGGTGCCGTCATAGGTCTTGGTAGTCGTGCCGGCGATGGTCGCGTTCAGGGGCTTCGGGGTCACATTAACCGTGACCGTACGTGATGAATGCTCGAGCTCCCCGCTGCCGTTGTATTGAAGAATGACTGTATTATCCCCGATTGCAAAGCCGTTTGCGCGGGTTGCGGGGATTGTCAGGGTGGCTTCGCCGTTTTTGACCTCAGCCTCGCCGAGTACCGTATCGCCGAGCTTAAATGTCACTTTATTGTCATAATTTGCCATGAGCGCAATCCCGTTCGTGGCGGATTTTTCGACTTTTGCAGTGATTGTGACATCATCGCCGTAAGTGACGGTCTGATTATCCGCGGAAACAGTGGAATCGTAGCGGGTGACGGTCACGGTCAAAGTTTTCGTCGTTAGATTGCCGTCAGTGCTCGCGGTAAGCTTAAATTCGCCCGCGGAATCGCCGGTAACTGTGACGGTTTCGCCGGCGTTCGGATTGATTGAAATACCGGCTTCGGCAGTCCATTTAATCGCGTCGCAAACCGCACTTTCGGGCGTTATCTTAACGCTTATCTCCGCGCTCTCGCCGACTTTCAGAGACAAGCTTTCTATTTCCGTACCGTTTTTATAGAAGTGAATTTTATTCTTCTCCCAGACGGGATAGAGCGTTAAATTTTCGTTTTCGGTATAATTCGCGCCGAAAGCATATTCATCGCCATCTGCCGTTTTCCAGCCGGTCTGCGTATAGCCCGAGCGGGTGAATTTTTCGGAGGAAATTGTAATATTTTTGCCGTGAGTTTTGGTCTGAGAATCAATGCTTCCCGATCCCTCGCCCGGCTCATATTTAATAGTATAGGTCTTCAGCCGTGCGACGAGAGTATCATCAACCGCCGCGATTTCGTAGCCCTTGTTTTTTAAATCTTCGGAGAGAGTGAAGCAGTCTTTTGAAGCCGCAGCGTAAGCACCTTTAGCAAAAGTTATACTGTCGCCGGAAACACTCAAGTATATGGTGTACTTGCCTGTAAGGGGCTTCGCTATGGCTATTTCTCCTTTAATTGGGTTATAATATATACTTGCTTTATATCCACTTGTTTCATTGCCTTTAATAATCGGACTTCCCGAAAGTGAAAATTGTGAATCGGTACCGCCCATGAATGTTATTCCGGAAGAACTTTCACTTATGATCGTTCCACCGGCGACGATTAGATTTCCGTAGGAAACGATTCCGTTGGAACGTCCCTTTATCACGCCGCCGTTTACGGTGACTGAGGTAGAATTTTGACTGAGTATCCCTTGCGATGCACCTGTTATTTTTCCGCTGTTAATTGTGACAGAACCGTCACTAACGTATATTGCGATAGCATTGCTGACAATTTCCCCGCTCTCATCTTCGCTACAATCATCGACCGTCAGTGAGCCGCTGTTGACGTTAATCTGAACGCATTCAAGCTTGTGTCCGTTTAGGCATAATTTCACATCGCCCGAGGTTTCAAGAAAATATGACAGGCTCACATCATTTTTCAGATAATAATTCCCATCCGTAAGCGTGGTGCTTCCGTCCCACGGCAGGAAAATCGTCCCGTCATCATGCACATGAGCGTCCTTGGGCACAAGCCAAAGTTCGGAGCCGACCTTTTGGACTTCGTAATCCGAGTTTGAAGAAGTGAATTTAGCAGCACTCTGCGCAGCAAAATCGCCAACGGCAAAGGCGCAGTTTTGTCGCACTGCGCTGACCCGATATTTATTCTCGCCCGTAAGCTCTCTATCAACTGTAATTGGATTAGATGTAAGATCTATGTCGGCTGAACTATTGCTTTTTAGCATAGGATTACCGGAAATTGTAAGATGCCCATAAGTCTCAAGTCCAACGGCGTAACTGCTATCGTCAGTGGAAGTTATCGATCCACCTCTGATAATCACATCTCCTTTAGAGGCAATTCCTTCATAAAGACTTTCTATTTCACCGTCGTTTATTGTAACAGTGGAGTTTTCAGCGCCTTTTATTCCATATCCACTTTCATGGACTATTTTGCCGCCGCTTATAGTAGCGGAGCTTGACTGATTAACGTTTATAGCACATCTCGCTAAGACGGTGTTTTTTATTACCCCGCTCTTCAGCGTAAACTTCCCGCCGTCAACATTGATAGTCTGCTTGCCGGTGCCGGTAATTCCATTGCCGTTTTGACAATCATAAACCGTCAGAGAGCCGGCGCCATTGATATTTATATAGTTACCGCCGCAGTCAATCTTATGCCCATTAAGGCAGAGCGTAATATCGCTGCCGACGTCCCAATTTGCCGCGAGGGTGACGTCTTTTGTCAGGAAATAAACTCCATCATCACTTGGCAAATCGGTTTCGCTATCCCACTTCGTGTCAAAATTCGTGTGATCCTCATGCTCATGCTTAACAACCGCCTTAAGCCCGCCATCTTCGGCGACGATCACATATCCCTGAGCAATCAGGTCATCCGCGAGCTCGAAGTAGCCAATCGATTCCTCGGCATAAGTGCCTGTGGCAAAGACCCTTTCCAGCCTATCCGAACCATATCTACCAACAACATATGGTTCACCGGTGAGTTTTTCGCTAATGTGAATGTTTCCATTATATAATCTTATATCCAATTTTTTGCCGGTATCAGGATTGATGCCGCTTATAACAGGACTTCCGGATAGATTTAAAGTGCAGGTGCCATTAATAAGCAGCGCGCTGTTCTTGGTGGCTGTCATCTTTCCAGCGGTGATATTGAGTACTCCATACGACGAAACTGCACTTTGACCGCCTTTTATCTCTCCGCCGTTTATGTTAATAACGGTTGAAGATTCATTCCATCCAGAGTATGCTGCATTGACGAAAGATTCAACAGTGCCTCCATCAATTGTCAATATGCCGTTTTTACTGACAGAAACTGTAGTTCCAACCTTCTTACTATTATTTATTGTACCGCTTTTCAGTGTGAAGCTGCTATTGTCTTCAATTTCCACAGTTACGTCATCGTTTGAGATTATTCCCTCGCCGTTGCCGCAGTCATATACAGTCAGATTGGCATCATTAAGCAATATGCGTCCGTAGTCAAAGGAAACGCTGTGTCCGGCAAGGCAAAGCTTCACCCCGCCCGCAGGGACGTCCCAGTTAGCGGAAATCGAGACATTCTTCGTCAAATACCAATTCCCCACCGTGTCGGGCAGACTGTCATTTTTATCCCACGCCTTAAACTCCTCGCCGTCGGCATGCCTATGTACCTCGACAAGCTTAAGCGAATCCCCATCGGCGACAACTGCGTATTTATTATCTTTGGAATAGAAGTTGTCAACATAATCCTCCGCGCTCCCGCCGTCGACGGTCGCAAACACGCCGGGGGTGTCCATCGCAATGCCGTAAGGATCAGTGTTTGTCAGATCTCTGACTGTCATCGGGTGTTCATGATTGATATAAATATCGGGTTTACCGCTGCCACCTAAAATCATCGGGTTTCCTGAAAGTTTAAGCGACGTAGTCTCATCTACGCCGGTGTCCCACACGCCTGCTATACTTCCACCGGTGATTGTAACATTTTTAGCGCAAACAGCTTTTTGCATGCCCGATGCAATGCCGCCGTTTATGGTGATGACAGCACTTTCGTTATCTGAATATATCGCTTGATCCGATCCTATAACAGAGCCGCCATTGAGCGTAAAAATACCGTTGCCATCAACACATATTGCAGTAAAGTTGCTACTTATTTGAAAGTTGATATCATCTGGGTGGCAGTCACAAATTGTCAGCGCGTCGTCTGAAGAAATTTGAATATGGTAATCCTCTAATTCAATATGCTTTCCGTTCAGACACAGATTAACTTTGCCGGGGACATCCCAATCCCCCGTCGGTGTGACGTCGGTTGTCAGATAATAGCTGCCCGGATCGGTCGGCAGGCTGTCACCGCTGATCCACGGTTTAAACTCTGTTGGGTCGCCATCATGATAATGATTAGGCCATTCGACAAGTTCCAAACCGTTTCCTTCAGATGTCACTTTTACCATATACTTCGGGTCTGCCGAGGTAAAGCAGTCAACACTTTCCGCGGCACAATCTCCCGTGGCGAATTCTCCTGTGCCTGTTGAAAGTTTAACGCTGTACGGTCCGCCGCTGAGCGGCTTATCAATGGTAATAACTGCGCTTCCGACAAACCGTATGCCGCCAATAACAGGACTGCCGGACAGGTTAAAATTGCAGCCCGGTGAGATTTGCACAGCCCCAACTCCGTCACTTGTTATATTTCCACCGCTGATTTCAAGCGTACCAGATGACTCAATTGCAGAAACCAAACTGTCGCTGCCGCCTTTTATTACGCCGTCGGTTACTTTAATGACCGAGGCTTCTTCGCCGTGTATTGCAATGTTAATAGCTTCTACAGTTCCGCCTTCAATCGCAACCGTGCCGCTGTAATCGACAAAAATCGCTTTCCAGTATGAGTTATTATTGAATATTTTTCCGCTTTTAAGCGTAAATTCGCCACCATATTCAACCTTGACAGTCTGCGAGCCTGTGCCGCTAATGCCTTCGCCGTTTTGGCAATCATAAACCGTCAGTGAGGCTCCGTTTTCAACCTTCACCAGATTTTCGCCGCAGTTGACCGCCTGCCCGTTAAGGCAGAGATTTACCCCGCCCTCCGGCACAGTCCACCCGCCCGTGAGCGTGACCGGCTGCGTAAGATACCAATTTCCTGCCGAGGTGGGCAGACTGTTATCAATTTCCCACGCCTGCCAATCGGAAATGCCGTTGCAGTTATGATAACCATTCACCGACATCAACTGAATCTCTGGCTCGGCAGGGGAACTTTCCGGCTCCGGCAGCGGCTCGGTGGGCATTGTCTCGCTCTCCTCGGGCATCGCCTCGGTCGTCACGGTCTCAGCCGGCTCCGGCTCGGGCGCAGTCGTCACCAGCGGCTGCTCCTCAGGCGAGGTCGTCACCTCGGGCTCGGGCGTGTCGCTCGGTTCAGTCGAATCCGAAGCCTCGGGCGGGTCGCATATCTCGCAAACAAAATTGCATGGCGATACGCCCTCAACATAGCCGCACTCGGCGGTGTGCTCGGGGTGGTGTGGACATAGCCCGCCGTCATCGGCAAAAATCACAGGCGGGTAAGCCGTGAAAACGATAGCCAGCGCGGACGCAATGCTCAAAATCCTTTTGAAAATATTTTTTGTCATGGGAATGCCTCCAATATATGGGAAATAGTGGTTGCAATAATGTGTACATTTTTGCGGAAATTATTTTGTCAAAATTTCTCCATGATTTCATCAAAAAATCGGTTGGCTGCGCTTGATTTTTGCACGGATTAGTAGTATAATGTACGCATATAAATTTCACCACATTAATATGCAAAAACCTACACATTGTTGCAAAAACGAAGACTCCCCGACAGAGACTCTGCTCTGTCGGGGTTGCTTGGGAGTGTACAAACCGCCCACAATATGCTATAATATCATCGAGGTGATAAAAATGTCGAGAGTAGCAAAAATTGACGAAAACATATATTGCC
>CANPZU010000038.1 GCA_947588825.1 uncultured Clostridia bacterium | reverse complement strand
GGGAGTCGCTCTGGGGTTCGTCGGCAACTACGCCCTTGTGGACTTTCACCACAGACCGTCGGCATGCCCGTCATACCGTAAAATGCAGGAAGATACTTTTTTCAGGCTCTTCCTGCATTTTTAAAAACGCTATTCCCGTATTTATTATTTATATAATTATCACACATTTAAATCCTTACTTGAAAGTCTGCTCCAAAGATACATGGCGGTAGGAAAGCTTTCGCCCGACCTGCCCACATGCTCCGCCCCGCAAAGGTATGTTGAAAAGCAGGACAGGCAGCTTGCGTTATAGTCGAGCTTTTCTCTGTAACTCTTTGTCGGAAAGCCGTATTTTTCAAGCACCATCAAAACAAGTATATCATGATCGGAGGAGCGCATTCCGAGTTCCGCCGTGTCAAGAACATATTGCTGTGCCTGTTTGCAAACAAGATCCAGCATCTGCTCTTGCATTTCAGAGGTAAGCAGCCCGCAAAGCAGGGCGACGCAGACGCTTGATAGCAGGAACACTCGCTCGGCAGGAGGCAGGATTTCCTGTTTATCTGCACTCGTCATGCAATAGCAGCAAACACAGCCTTTAATCGGGTGTTTTTCCAGCCATGTAAGCGGAGCGTATCTTCCGTTTCTTTGGCATATCGGACATCTCGAATAAATAAACCTGCGCCGCTTCAGGCTTCCTTTAAGCAAAAGACGGTTGGCCGTGATCGCGTTTTCATTTGTGAAATTATCCTGAAAATCCTTTGCAAAGCGCTCTATCTTTGATACCGTGTTTGCAAAATCCGAGCGTACCTTAAGTCCCTTTTTGCGCACAAGCCCTATATAGTCGCGGCATGCGTCAATAGCCTCGGCGCTCGCCCGGCAGCTGCCGGACTCCCATATGCCCAAGTATAAAGGTATGATACCCGCCTCAAGCTCCGCCTCTCTCCCGCAAAAAGGGGCAACTCCTTCGCCGATAGAGCGAATAAGCAGGTAATAAAGCTCTTTAAGCAGCATTTCATCTCCGCTTTCAAGCGCATGGTCCTCAAAATAGGCGACAAATCCTTTAAGCAGCGCGGCGGCCGACCGGCCTTGATTAACGTCGGGAATAAAGTCTTTTGTATTAAGGCCGTAATACGTATGCACCTCGGGACCGCTTATTTCGAAGGCTTTACGGTAATAATCAACAAGATTTTTAAGATTATTCTCAAGGGATAGCGCAGAAAACGCTCTGACCGCATAGTAAAAGCAGTTTATATCCGACATTGGAAGCGAGTGGGCTGCCATTATGCCGCCGTCGCAAGACTGCCTTGCAAGAAGAGATACAAGGCAGTCTTCGCTCGCGCCTTCGCAGTTCTTTGTAAGATTTGCCCAATGCTCCTTTGAGCAATTATATATATCGTTATTTTGCCATGTTCCCTTCTTCATACATAACGCCGCATATTTGACATCTTCCAAACACTCCTTGGCGCTCCCTGTGGTAATAATCATATGGGACTGTCCGTCTTTAAAATGAAAGTACTCGCCGTCGCTTTCAACGTCGCCCAAGGTCATAATCAACATTCTTATTTCCTTTTGACAGTACAGACTTTCATAATAGCAGCTTCCGGCGGGAATTATGTAGACATAGAGATCGGCGGTCATGTCGGCTCTCAGTCTGTACGACCTGTATATGTATTTTCTCACATACGCTGGAGTCAAAAGGCGCATTTGAAGCTTTGCCGCGCTTCTTACGCTGCGCACGAATATCTGCCTTTCGGGATGTATGCAGTCGTCAATCACTGCCTCGGGAATATCGCCGTCGCTCATCCTCATAAACGAATCGCTAAGATATATGTCGTGCCGGTAGAACAGACTGTGACTTATACGCGTACTTTCGCTTTCGCATACATCGCACACGCTCAGCGAGCCAAAGCAGGGCGAAGAATACGCCTGACCCTGGATACTCCAAAGATCGGCGCCGTTCCCGCAAATCATCATTTTGCCGTTTCCAATGTAGTGTATAGCGCTGTTTTCACATTCCTTTGCCTTAAATATCATTTTTACTCTCTCCTTGACTCATACAAGACCCCTGTATCCGTTCTGTCTTTGTACCTCGTATACAGCTATTGCAACCGAATTGGACAGATTAAGGCAGCGCACTCCCTCTCTCATAGGTATGCGCAGACACCGCTCGTAATATTTGTTTATTATTTCATCGGAAAGACCCGTATCCTCTTTACCGAAAACTAAATAAGGTTCGCCGGGGTAAATTACCGAAGAAAAGGCACGAGTTGCTCTTGCGGAAAAAAAATAGAGCTGCTTGTCGCCGTTTACTTTGAAAAAATGCTCGGTATTGTCGTAGTATTTTATATCGAGCTTGTCCCAGTAATCAAGCCCGGCCCGACGCAAATGACGGTCGTCAATCAAAAAGCCGAGCGGCTTCACAAGGTGAAGAGTAGCCCCCGTCACGGCGCAGGTGCGAGCTATGTTTCCCGTGTTTGCGTGTATCTGCGGCTCTATCAAAACTATGTTGATGTGCATTGTCATACTTCTCGCTTTTGTAAATAATTGTGAATATTTTACGTACGAAGTGAAAATAAACATATTACAGCTATATTATATCAGTCATTTTCCCGATTTTCAAGATTTTTTACAAATTGGTATAGTAATTTAATAAATAATATAGTATAATTGATTGATTATATATACGAGGTAAAAAACAATGGGACTTATCAATGCAATATTCGGAACAACAAGCGCAAAAGAGCTTAAAAAAATAGAAAAATACGTGGTCGCAACCGAGAATCTTGCCGGAAAGTACGGCGCAATGACCGACACTGAGCTTCGCTCGACGACTGATGTGCTGAAAGGACGCCTCGCGTCAGGCGAAACGCTTGAGGACATCCTTCCCGACGCTTTTGCGCTTGTGCGCGAGGCGGCGGACCGTGTCCTTAACAAGCGGCCCTTCAGAGTTCAAATAATGGGCGGCATAATTTTACATCAGGGCAGGATCGCCGAAATGAAAACAGGCGAGGGTAAAACTCTTGTCGCCACAATGCCCGCCTATCTTAACGCCCTCACCGGAGAAGGCGTTCATATCGTCACGGTCAACGAATATCTTGCCCGCCTCGGCGCGGAAGAGATGGGACGCGTTTACGGCTTTCTCGGACTTACCACAGGACTTATAATACAAGATCAAAGCAGAGAGGAAAAACAGAAGGCGTATAACTGCGATATAACATACGGAACCAACAACGAATTCGGCTTCGACTATCTCCGAGACAACAGAATGCTTTATAAAAGCCAGCTGTGTCAGCGCTCGCACGCCTTTGCAATTGTGGACGAGGTGGACTCCATCCTCATTGACGAGGCGCGCACGCCACTTATCATCTCGGGCGAAGGTGAAGAATCAACCGAGCTTTACGAGATAACCGACCGACTTGTTTCAAGACTCAGATCCTTTAAAATAAAGGAAATTGACGAGAAGCAGCAAACCGACGAGGTTGAAGTCGATCCTCTCGCAGATTATATCATTGACGAAAAAGCAAGGACCGCCGTCCTTACCGCAAAGGGAATAAGCGAGGTGGAAAAATATTTTAAAATCGACAACCTCGCCGATCCCGAAAACTCGGAAATTGCTCACCATGTGAACGAAGCGCTCAAGGCGCACGGCGTTTTTAAGCTTGACGTCGACTATGTGATAAAGAATAACCAGGTTCTGATCGTCGACACGTTTACCGGACGTATCATGCCCGGAAGACGGTGGAGCGACGGTCTGCATCAGGCTATAGAGGCAAAGGAACACGTAAAGATCGAAAAGGAAAACAAGACCCTTGCCACGATAACTTTTCAAAACTATTTCAGAATGTACAAAAAACTCTCGGGTATGACGGGTACAGCTAAAACCGAGGAGGAGGAATTCAGGGAAATATATTACCTTGACGTTGTCGAGATCCCGACAAACATGCCTATGATAAGGATCGATCACAACGATTTGGTATACAAAAACAAAAAAGGCAAATACGCCGCGATATTAGAGCAGGTAAAAGAGTGTCACGCAAAGGGACAGCCGGTGCTTATCGGTACCGTCTCGGTTGAAAAGTCTGAAGAAATTTCCAAGATGCTCAGAATGAACGGCATAAAGCATACCGTGCTCAACGCCAAGTATCACGAAAAGGAGGCCGAGATAGTCGCTCAGGCCGGCAAGCTGGGCACTGTTACCATAGCCACAAACATGGCAGGACGCGGAACGGACATCATGCTCGGCGGCAACCCCGAATTCCTTTCAAAGCAGGAAATGAAGAAGCTCGGTTACGAAGATGAAATAATCGGCCTTGCCGTGGGCTCCTCCATGTCGGTATCCGAAGATGTGCTTGAGGCGAGAAAAGTATACCGCGAGCTTTTTGAAAAACACAAAGCGGCCATTGCCCCCGAAGCGGAGCAGGTCAAATCGGCTGGAGGTCTGTTTATAATAGGCACGGAAAGACATGAGTCACGCCGAATTGACAACCAGCTGCGCGGACGTTCGGGACGTCAGGGCGACCCCGGCGAGTCTCGCTTTTATCTGTCTCTTGAGGACGACCTTATGCGTCTTTTCGGAAGCGAGAGGATAATGGGAATGGTCGAACGGCTCGGACTTCCAGACGATCAGCCAATCGACGCAAAGCTGCTTTCAAATCAGATCGAAAATGCGCAAAAGCGGCTTGAATCCACCAACTTTTCAAGAAGGCGCAACGTCCTTGCTTACGACGACGTGATGAACCAACAAAGAAACCTTATATACGCGCAACGCCGCGAGGTTCTTGACGGGATGGACATGCATGACAAGATCATGGATATGATCGCTCAGACAATCGATCAGGCGGTACAGACCTACTGTGACTCGGAAGATAGAAGCGAATGGCAGCTTGACGAGCTGAGAGCGTATTTTTACGGGTATCTTCTAAAAGACAACGACCTCAGATATTCAAAAGAAGAGCTTGAAAAAATAAGCGTCACGGACATTAAGGAATTTATAAATAAACGCGCTCTTGAGGTTTATGCCTCAAAAGAGGAGATGTTCGGCCCAACGGATATGAGAGAGGTGGAACGCGTACTTTTGCTTCGCAGCGTAGACACTCACTGGATGGATCATCTTGACGCCATGGACGACCTTAAAGGCTCGGTGGGTCTTAATTCGTACGCTCAGCGCGACCCTCTCAACGAATACAGAATACTCGGCGCGGATTTATTTGACGAAATGATAGATTCCATACGTCGAGATACGGTCCGCTCAGTTCTGTCGGTATTCAAGAGAGAAAAGGCGATACAGCGCGCGTCGGTCGCCAAAATAACCGGACAGGGTCAGGCAGGGTCGGCATCCTCCCGGCCGACGCCTCAAAAAAGCACTCCAAGGATCGTAAAAAAGATTGGCCCCAACGAACCTTGCCCTTGCGGGAGCGGAAAAAAGTACAAAAAGTGCTGCGGCCTCACCTCAAACGATTAAAACTCTTGATTTACCTGAAACGGATAGTAAAATGGGATTTGGAATTCTTTTATTCGGTTACACCATGCTTATCGATTACGGCGTGAGCGTTAACAGCAGTTTTAATATCGGCTTTGACATTTTTCCCGATATTTTGGGTTATGTGCTGATGTTCATAGCGACAAGAAAGCTCTCGCCATATTCCTCGGGCTTCAAAAACGCCAAGGTCGTCAGCTGTATCATGATGGTTTTCGGCTCTCTCTCATTCGTGCTTCCCATTGTCGCCATATTTGGAAAAGGACTTGCGTTTATTTCAAATCTTATGCGATACTGCATAATAGCACGCGATCTCTTTGTGTTTTTGTTCAACATACTTGTCTTTTATGGCATAAGGGAGCTTGCCAAAGAGGTGGAGCTTTCAAAGGTGGCAAAATACGCCGTAACAGCCACGGTCCTTTCCTCTCTGTATTTTATACCGAGAGTGTCCCTGTTTATAATCAGCTTCACGCAAGGACAAATGGGTTTTATCGCGCTCTTTTATTCGATTTTTTGGTACGTTTCCCTGCTGTTTAACGTTTTTCTCTGCTTTAACTGTCATGTGCGCATATGCTATGAGGGCGAGGAAGACCCGGAAGCGAAAGAGAGCATATTTGAAAAAATAATTAAAAAGTTAAGAAACAAATAAAAAAACAAAAATATTGAAAGGAGACTACAAATGAATATAAAATATATTATAATCGGTCTTTTCTTTCTGCTTAACCCAAACGTCAACATAATAGACGTCCTTCCCGATCTTATAGGCTGCGCCTTTATTCTAAGGGGCATAATGAACTGTACCGAGCTGAATCAAAATTTCAAAAGCGCGTACGTCTCCTTTAAAAGGCTGCTTTGGATCGAAATAGTAAAGATTCCCTGTCTGCTTCTTTACTTCATAGTGGGCTCCAATGACATGGTGTGGTATCTTATTTTTTCCTTTGCCTTCGGCGTTTTTGAGATCGCACTTTTTGCCAAAGCGTTTGCCGCGATGTTTGACGGCATCGCCTATACGTCGATCCCATCGGCAGACACTGACGAATACGACGCACTCGTAAATGAGCCGTCGATCGGTGATGGAAAAAAAGCAAAGCTTCCCGCAAAAGGCAGCGTAGATTATGTGCGTTTGCTTACCATAGTTTTTGTCGCCGTAAAGGCGGTGTTCTGCATTCTTCCCGATCTCACTCTGCTTTCGACCGGAACATACGGCGAGGTTACCGAAAACGGCATATTCTCTTGGGCGGACTACCGCGACATATTTACCGCTCTCGCGTGCGCAGTCGTTCTTATCTTTGGCGTCTATTGGTTTGTGACTTTGAGAAAATACTTTAAAGGGCTCTCCGAAAACAAAGAGTATATGAAATCTCTAAAGAAGGACTATGAGGACGCTTTGGGGAAGGATTCCCTTTTCATTTTGAAAAAGAAGCTTTATTTTGCATTTTCTTCATTTATAATCGGCGCTATTTTCTGCGTTTCGCTCAACCTTGACGGGATAAATTATTTACCGAGAGCTCTTTGCGGAGTTATGTTTGCAATCGCCTGCTATTCACTTATCCCCATTTACAATGGCGTCGCCAAAAAGGCATTTAAATTCTCGGTGATATACGCCATTATATCCTTTGTCATATGGGTTTACAATCTCTACTTTGTGCTTTCATTCTTTTTGACTCACCTTGCCAACAGCGACGAGGGACTTGCCGCTTCATTTGCGGAGGTACTTGACGCACAGATGAAAACCTCCTTTGACACTCTGTACCTTTTCTACGGTTCGGTCCTCCTTGCAATCGTGGAAGCGGTATTTATGATAATCCTTCTTAACAGCATAAGAAAGCTCCTTAAGAATATCATAAACGATCACACCGGCTCTTCCTCCGGCGATATATTTCACCCTGCGAAATCCCTTTTGATTCTGCTTGAAGTCACGATTGTTTTTGGAGTCGTATGCGCCGTCTGCGTTCCGATACAAACGGCTCTCAGCGCACTGCTGCCCGACTTTTGGCTTGTGGAATTTTTGGCGCGCGCTATGTTCATCGCGCTTATGATAATCCTTGTGGTAAAGATTAAGGAAGAGTTTAAAACAAAATATTATATTGACTAAACGACAGTCGCCCGTAAATCACTCTGTTTTACGGGCGGCCTTTTTATCATATTATCATATTATCATATTATCATATGCAAACCTTGGCATATGGCGTTAAAAGCCTCGCACAGACAGATTGACCCGCGCGAGGCTTTCTTATTTGTCACAATATATCATATCAAATAAACGGGCGTGCAGAAATGCCGGCTGCTTTCCGAAGGACTTATGTTTTTATCGATTTGTCAGTCATCTTTTTTAAAATAGACTCCAAGCTCCTTTATCACATCCATTCGGCTTTCAGAACCTAAAATCAGTTCCATACGGTAGAGCATGTAACCGTAATAATTATCCTGCGAGCGGGCAAATTTCACCTGCTTAAGCGTTTCCGAGCTTGAAAGATCGTTAGCGTTGTAGCTTATTATAAGCGGCGTGCCCGAAACTGAAAGCGCGTCGCACCACCAAACGGCGAGCACCTTGAAGGAAGCGTTCGGCTTATCCATACTCCAGTATATCTGCGGTGAAAGATAGTCGATATATCTGCCGTTCGCCCAAGCGAGCGAATCGCAAAACAGCCGCTGATAAGCGCACATTCCATTCGTATCGCTTCCCGAAGGGTATGTCTCACTCTTATTGTTCCATATTCCCGCGGGCGAAACGCCGAAAAGACAGTCGGGATCGATGCTTTTGATCGTCTCGAAGATGCCCTTTATCAACATGTTTACATTGTTTCGCCGCCAATCTCCGATATCGTCAAAATCTCCTTTGTACTTGACATATGTGCCGTAATCAAGATCGTTTTTTTCATTCTTGTTGTGGAACACATCGCTGCTCGGATAGAAGTAATCGTCAAACACTATTCCGTCAACATCGTAATTTTCAACTATCTCGGCCACGCCTTTGCGTATAAGGTCAATGACCTCGGGACGTCCGGGATTGTAGAATATGTTGCCGTCGATGGTAAAGGTCCATTCCGGGTGGAGCTTTGCGGGATTGTCCTTTGAAAGCACCGTCGATTTGACGTTTGTCACTCTGTATGGGTTGATCCAAGCGTGTACGGCTATGTCATTTTCGTGAGCATACCCGACAAGATATTCGAGTATATCAAAATCGTCAGGAAAAGCTTTGCCCTGAGTGCCGGTTACCCAGTGAGATGACGGAAAAATCTCTGATTTGTAAAGCGCGTCCCCCGTTGGTCTAACCTGAAAGAAAATGGCGTTCATGCCCAGTGCCTTTACACTGTCAACAAGCTCTTGAAGCTCGTTTTTCAGGGACTGCGCCGAAAGCTTTGACGCCGAAGGATAGTCAAGACGGTATACGGATGCCACCCACACGCCGCGAATTTCATCGGTTATGGGCGTTCTCTCATACACTTCGGGCCCAATTGACGGCGGAGTAAAAGTACCCGGGGTCTGAGGCTCGTCATTGTTTTTTCCACTTGAGGTCGTAAACGTTTCGGGATCGCCTTGAGAATTTTGCTCTGTGGTCACGGGCTCGCTTGGCGGTTCGGCATTTGTCGTAGGTTTCTTTGGCGGCAAAAGTGTGTCGGGCGTTTTTGGTTTGTCGCTCGTGCTTGTCACGGTCACGGGATTTTGCGGCGCTTTTGTTGTGGTATTCGGCGTTACCGGCGGGCGTATAGCGCCGTTTTTTGACGTTTCTTTATCACCCGTTTTAAGCGGCAAATCCGGCTCGTCGGTCACCGAAGGCGCATCAGAGCCGTAGGTATCGGGGATATTTTCCGTTCCTGCGACGATCTTGTCGGTAGTCGGCGCGTCTGTCACAGGTTCTAACGTAGCTTCATGTTCAAAGCGCGAGGTCATATCGTTTGTTTTCTCTGTTTCATCATTATCGAACTTGCCTTCATTCCCGTCCTTCACAGTGCTCCATTCATAATAATCATATGTAAAAAAGGGCATTATGTTTATCGAGGCACAAGCAAGAGCCAAAACAAGGCACAAAATAAAACGCAATATTTTTTTCAAAATACAATGCTCCCTTTCACTTATTGCAATCAAAAGCGATCTGTGTTATAATAATATACGGTTGGCGGCGTACAAGAACGCGCGTGCCGTTTTGTAATTTGTAAGTTTACTTACTGTCATTATAACATACGTATTTTCCTATTTCAAGAGCGTTTGTCAATTTGCATGCTCCCTTCCTTAAAATTATTATTTATTTTGCCTGTATTATGATTTATAATATACTTATGCAGTTTGAAAAAAGATCGACCGATCATTTTTCTTGACTTGCAACATTTTTATTAAAATGTATATATTGTATAGTAAATCGATAATTTCAGAGGCGGCAATGGAAATAATAACTATAAGCAATTCTAAGATAAAAATCTCGCTTACATATGAAGATCTTGAAAAATACTCGTTGAGCTGCGAGGATCTCAGCTATGACAACACCGAAACCAGACGCGCGTTTTGGAGCATTCTTGACGATGCAAAGCACAGCTCCGGCTTTGACGCAGCAAAGAGCCGTGTGTTTATACAGATATTTTCCTCCCCTGCGGGCGGATGTGAGATGTTTGTCAGCAGAATCTTTTCAGAGGGGGAAGAAAGCGTTGTATGCGTACGGGACCCTATCGCAGGAATAAACAGCTCCGTATACTCCTTTGTAGGACTGACCTCGATGATACGCGCATGCCGAGTGCTCTGCGACATGGGTTATTCTCATGACAGCGCCGCTTTCTACAATGACGGCACGTATTATCTTGTGCTGTCCTGCCCCGAAGTGATGGATAAAGAGAAGGAATATAACGACATATCGTATTCAGATATTCTCTGCGAATTCGGCACTCTCATAAAAGACGAGATGGCCTCCTGCTACATAAGCGAACACTGCACCTGCTTTTGCAGCTCACCCGCGACAAAAAAACTCGCCCTTCTTTCATCGGGCGATAAAAAATAAAGAGCGTCTGTATTCAAAGAACTATGAAAGGAAGTTAAAAATGACTTGGGAAGAGCTTGAACAAAAATGCAAAAGCTGTACTCTCTGCCCGCTTGGCCTCACCAAAACCAATACCGTTTTCGGCGCGGGAAACAAAAACGCAATCCTTATGTTTGTGGGAGAAGCCCCCGGTGAAAGCGAGGATAAGATGGGGATTCCGTTTGTGGGAAGAGCCGGTAAATTGCTTGACAAATATCTCGAGGTGGTTGAAATACCCCGTGAGGATGTGTACATTGCCAACATGTTAAAATGCCGCCCTCCTAAAAACCGCGACCCGGAGGAAAGCGAGCAGGATCAGTGCATAGGTTATTTAAGAGAACAGGTGCGCCTTATCAAACCTAAAATGATAGTGTGTTTAGGAAGAATATCGGCAATGAGACTGATAAAGCCCGATTATAAAATAACCAAGGAACACGGGACATGGGTCAAAAAGGGAGAGTTTGAAATGAGCGCAGTTTACCATCCTTCCCTGCTGCTGCGCGGAAATGTAAAGTACAAGGAAGAAATGCTTGCAGATATGAAAGAGGTTGCAAGAAGATACCGTCAATACAAGCAAAGCACCTAAATTACGATGATCAATACCTTCTTTAATGAAATGTCCGGCATGAGATAAAGGCATCGTGTCGGACATTTTTTGTTTTTGTCACGCCTTCAGGGCGCTGTAGCCCTCTCCCCAAGCTTTCATTGCATCAAGAATCGGCTTAAGACTTTTCCCAAGCTCGGAGAGCGCATACTCAACTCTCGGCGGGACTTCGGGGTAAACAGTGCGGGTTATGATCCCGTCCGCCTCCATCGAACGCAGACAATCGGTCAGCACCTTCTGACTGATACCCTCGAGGTTTTTCTGTAATTCATTAAACCGCCACGGGCGTTCCAGCAGATTGCGTATAATCAACAGCTTCCATTTGTTGCCGATAAGCTGCACCGTCATCGCTACGGGACATTCGGGGAGAAGTTCGGCCTTGGTTTTCATAAAACTCCTCCATAATAAAATAACTATTATATTTATATTATAATGCAGCATTCCCTATAAATCAAGTCTTCCCATAAGCTTATAAAATTTTTTTCGTGTGAAAATGCCTTTAAAGGGCAATAGTAACTAAAAGGTAAGCATCCCCATAAAAAAGTGCGTACTTGAAAAGAGCTGAAAACTTTGTATAATAATAAACAAGAAAGCAAAAGCTTTTCTGTTCCAAAAAGGAGGATATCATAATGGCGCTTTCAAATCTGTTTGAATGGAACAAAAAGAAAGAAGGAACGCCTTCGGCCGCCTGCGGCGCTTCAGACAAACCCGAGGAAAAACCGGTCTCCTGCGGCACAGCCTGCGGTGCTTCCGACAAACCCGAGGAAAAGCCGGTCTCCTGCGGCACAGCCTGCGGCGCTTCAGACAAGCCCGAGGTAAAGCCGAGCGCTTGCGGCACGGCCTGCGGCGCTTCAGACAAACCCGAGGAAAAGCCGAGCGCTTGCGGCACGGCCTGCGGCGCTTCAGACAAACCCGAGGTAAAACCGAGCGCCTGCGGCGCTTCAGACAAGCCCGAGGTAAAACCGAGCGCCTGCGGCACAGCCTGCGGCGCTTCAGACAAGAAGTAATATCTTCTGTCCGCTGCAAATGTTCCCGGCGGGAACGACCTGCCGGGAATCTTCGATTATTATTACTAAGTAAAGTCAGTTTTATATTTATATAAAGCGAGAAAATCGTCGTATGAAGCAGTATTTTTCTTTTCAATGGCACATCACAGATGAATGCGATCAGCGGTGTAAGCATTGCTATATTTTTTCGGGAAATGTCTGCAAAGAACCTGATTCAATGAATTGGGAGCAGATGCAAAAAGCCTTTTACAACTGCCTTGACTTCTGCGAAATGTATGAACGTCTGCCGTATTTCTATATAACCGGCGGCGATCCTATACTGCATCAGGATTTTTGGCGGCTGCTTGAGATGCTGCACGGACACAATATTCCCTTTACTATCCTCGGGAATCCGTATCACCTAAACGACCAAACGTGCAAAATGTTAAAATTTTACGGTTGCGAAAAATATCAGTTGTCACTTGACGGTCTGCGTGAAACTCACGATTGGTTCCGTAAACCCGGCTCCTATGACTGTACGCTCTCAAAAATCGGCTGCATAAACCGCGCGGGGATACGCAGCGTGATCATGACAACGGTATCAAAAACGAACCGAATGGAAGTTCCCGGCATAATTGACGCCGTGGTCGAGGCGGGCGCGAATGTATTCGCCTTTTCCCGCTATGTGCCGAGCGGAGGCGATTTGGACGCTTCCATGAGTCCGCTGGAGTACCGTGAACTGCTGGCAATCTGCGACAAAAAATTCAGGCAATATGAAGCAGCCGGCTGCGACACCTATTTTTGCAAAAAAGATCATCTTTGGACGCTGTACGAGTATGAGACGGGAGCTTTTAAAATTCCCGAATCGGCGGAGGAAGGCGTGATTTACGGCGGCTGCAACTGTGGCAACTGTCACATTACCATTCTTCCGACGGGCGATGTGTACGCCTGTCGCAGAGTGGCAAACAGCAAAGTCGGCAATATCTTTACTGACAGACTCGCCAACGTGTGGGTATGTGAAATGGAACGGTATCGGGACTATGGCAAATTCAAAAAATGCGGAAAATGCGAGATAGCAGCTTGGTGCCGCGGTTGTCCCGCCGTAGCAAAAGGCACAAACGGCGACTTTTATGAGGCAGATCCGCAATGCTGGAAAGAGATTGAATTATGAAACTGTTGGAACAAATAAAAAAAAGACGCTCAATTCGCAAATATCAGGATAGACAGATTCCGCTGGAGGATCTTGAGAAAATCATAGAAGCTGGAACTTACGCCTCCAATGCGGGAGGCGGTCAGCGAAGTATGATTATCGGCATCCGCAACCGTGAGTTGGTGGAACGTTTGGGCATGTGGAATATGATGAGATTTGACCGCAGCAGGCTGATCGGGTCGTATGTATCCAAGGAGCAGCCCAGCGTAATCGACGATCAGACCATCAAAAGCGGCTTTTACGGCGCGCCCTCCCTGTGTATCGTGTTTGCCCAAAAGGATTTTCTGTTCAGTATCCCTGACGCCTTTTGCTGCGCCCAAACTATGCTGATGGAGGCTTTTGACCTCGGTATCTCGTCCTGCATCGTCTCACGTGCAGAGGAGACCTTTGATCACGAAGCAGGCGCAAAGCTGCTGCGGGAGTGGGGTGTGCCGGAAAACTACATAGCCCGCTGCTTTGTGACGCTCGGTTACTGCGAGGGCGAATATCCGAAGGCAAAACCGAGAAAAGAAAACCGAAGTAAGATAATTGAGTGAGCAGCGATATGGACGCAAAGACCTGTTTGAAAAAGTTAAATTACGTCGGCGTACTGGCGTTTGCCACAGTGGACAAAAACGGAGCGCCGCAGATACGAAATATTTCCGCCATCCACTACGAGCCGGACAGGATCATTTTCTTTACCGCAAAGGGTAAAGCCTTCTGCGATGAACTTATGCGAGACGGTCGTGTGCAGGTGCTGGGTTACACAAAGTATAAAGAGATGATTCGTCTTTCCTCAAAGGCGGTTCCCGTTCCAAAGGATGAACAGGAAAAGTGGATCGACACGATCTTTGCTGAGCAGCCCTACCTATCCAATGTCTATCCCGGCGACACTCGAAAGCCGGCGGGAATCGTCTTTGAGATCAGAGACGCCGAAATCGAATACTTTAATCTCGGCACAAATCCGATTTTCCGGGAAAGCTATATTATCGGCGCGGGAAATGTCACGCAAAAGGGGTATGTCATTTTTGAAAAATGTATCGGCTGCGGCAAGTGTTTGAAAAACTGTCCCCAGCGGTGCATTGAGCCGGGAAAGCCCTACCGTATACAACAAAACCACTGCCTGCACTGTGGAAACTGCTTTGCAATTTGCCCGGTAAAGGCAATAGAAAAGAGAGGGTAATATGACGCAAGCAGAAAGAAGAAAATTTTTAATTAAACAACTTCTTAAAGAGCGGCCGCAGTATAAAAAAACTGATTTACCGCCAAATGAAACGGAGCAAAGGCGGCTTCTCCGCTCTCTTTTGAACATACGTTTGCCGCATCCTATAAATGACGATTTTCTTTCTGTACAGGACGAATATCTGCAAAATGAAATTGCCGCAAAGGGCATTACCGACGCTTCATGTCTTACGCCCGTTAAAGACGGTATTTACCTTTGGCAGGGAGATATCACAACGCTTCGCTGTGACGCCATAGTGAATGCCGCAAATTCAGGTATGACCGGGTGCTACGCCCCCTGCCACGCGTGCATTGACAACTGTATTCACACTTACGCCGGGGTGCAGCTCCGGCTTGCCTGTGCCGAAATCATGGAAAAACAGGGACAAAAAGAGCCGAGCGGACAAGCAAAGCTCACGCCCGCCTACAACCTGCCCTGCAATTATGTCCTACATACCGTTGGCCCGATCATATACGGCGACGTAACGCAAAGAGATCGGGAGCTGCTGGCCTCCTGCTACCGTTCCTGTTTGGAGTTGGCACGACAAAATAAAATAAGGAGCGTGGCTTTCTGCTGTATCTCAACGGGTGAGTTTCATTTTCCGAACGCTTTGGCGGCGGAAATCGCCGTTAACACGGTACGTCAATACAAAGGTGACATAAAAGTGATCTTCGATGTTTGGAAAGATGTCGATTACGAAATCTATCGGGAATTACTCAAATAGTACGGTGCATCTTCAGCAAACGCCGGACGCCGCAAAGGCGCTTCGACCGCGCAAAAAATTCAAAATTAAAATATCGGTAAAGGTTTGCGTTTGCTGCATATACTTGTGCTTGTCCTCTTGAAACGCTTGTCTTTTACATATATAGTTAAAGGAAGCCTCGACCTTTACAGGCAGCAAGACTTCCCTTTTCTTTTATATCTATATCTTCTATAATTATAATCTGTATCTGCGGCGGCAATTGTATACAGGCGCGCGCTTTATACGCCGAAAATCACTTATATAGTAGCAGGATTTTTGTATAAATATTCTATGCTATGAGTCGCTCTGTTCGGGTTCTTGTGCCTTGCAAACTGTGCATATTCCATTCCTATATGCGTGTTCGGGAACTATATCGGATTCCGAATTGGAAAGGACTTGTTCGCTGTTTCCGCTCTTGTCACAGCGCGAGTATTTTGTGACCTTATAAACCTTTATTTGCGTATCCTCGGTGATAATCGGTAATTTTGACGGATTCATAAGATCGAACCCCCAAAACGCGCTGCCTCCGTCGACAAACGCGCTCATACTGTAGGCAAGATTTCCGCTGTCTACATAGTTCTGATTTATCTGCCGGCATGAATCGTTACCAAGCGCGGAAGGAATGACGCTCGGCGCGGCGTTTTTGTAATAAAAGGAATCGAGCACGACGACGCCTTCGCCGTTTGCCTGCGTCAGAATCGCCGATGCGGACTGTTTATCTGAATATTCCGCCTTTGAAAGAAAAGCGCAGCCGATTATCCTTCCCCGAGTTATGCAGCACACTCCCGAAACCATCTCCTGCGCCTTGACGCTTCCCGCGCAAAGGCAGGACACAATGTCCGTTGTTGTGGCATCAATACATATCCCGCCGGCATTGCTGCCGCCGCTTACTATATCGCCCGTGTTCAGCGCAAGGACGACGGGAGAATAAGTCACAGCCACAATCCCCGCCGCATACCCATCTTCAGTGAGCACGCTTCCGCTGTTTGTAACGCCGTAAAACGCGCCGTTGTGTGACTCGGCGCTGATACCTGCCGCAAGAGTGCGGGAATCTACGTTAGCGCTGTTTGTGCAAAAGGCTATATATGAGTTTGAATATCCGCTTATGCCGCCCGCATGCATTGTGGCGGCGCTTACGTCGCCTGTGTTTTCACACCTGATTATTATACCGTTATCGGCGCTGTTGCTCCCGTTATAAACGAGACTTGAAATCTCGTCCGAATAAATATAACTGTTATCCGCGTCGCATCTGCCGCAAATCCCACCGGCATACGAGGAGGCGCTTATCTGCGCGGCGTTGGCGCTGTTTTCGATAAATCCCTTGTCGACATAGCCGGCAATACCCCCGACACAGGTCTGACCCGTGACCTTGGCGTTATTATTGCAACGGCTGACTGTCGCATTGAAAAGATAACCGCATATCCCGCCTATCATGTTGTCGCTGCCGTTTATTTCGCCGCGGCTCTCGCAGTTTCTTATCGTCCCGCTGTTAAACCCGCAAACGGCGCCGAGATTTGTCTTGCCGTTAAGTATGACGTCGCTTACGCAGTTTTCAATGACTCCGCCGCTTGAGGCACATATCCCGGATACGAAATTATCCCCGTAAATGACAAAATCGCTGACTGTTAAATCTGTTATCCGTGCGTTGAGAGTTATACCGAAAAGCGCGGCGTAGTTTCCGGCGCTCTTATCCCGGCTTCCCATTCTGAGGCCGCTTATGGTATGGCCGCCGCCGTCAAAAGTACCCTTGAACATGCAGGAACCGTTCATACCTATGGGCATCCATTGGGACACCGAAGAAAGGTCCACATCGTTTACCAGCCTGACCCTGAAGGTTTCATCAATCAGCTCATTGTGATAATTTACATAATAGGACAGCCAAATAAGATCATTGGCGCCGCTTAACATATATGTTCCGTTCTCATCTGTATCGGGTTGGATCGGCTCAGGTATTTCATCGGTAATACTCGGAGAGGTTGTCACGACAAAGGTGCTGTCAGTATGTACTCCCGATGCGTTGTATAAAGGGTCCTCGCCGCCCGTCACGTGGAGGTCTTTTGCTTCGTCACTTACGCCGGCACATGAAACGAGCGCAAGAATCACAGCTATAAGGCACAAAAGCGCCGTAAGTTTTTTTGTCATAAATATAATTCTCGTAAATCTACTAAGTTATTTTTATATATTTTACAACATAAAACACATCTTTTTTTTGATATTTTGTAAATTCGTGCGATGAAAGTTATGGCAGCAGTCAGATATTGTTTTTTATTGCCTGATTAAAGATGCCCATGTGTAAACCGACATTTATAATAAATCGGACTCAAGGTAAAACGTGTTTGCCTTGAGTCCGAACCTTCAAAAGGAGTAAAAAGCGAGAGCACTGTTGTCAAAACAAGAAAGAGCGAAAAAGTCCTTTTCATATCATTCCACACCCTCACATTGATTTATATAATGATAATGCAGATCAAAGAGACGCTATAACATCCTTAAGTGAATTGGCCGCAGCGTCGAAAGCCGTCATCGAATCGGGATAGCAAAAGGCACCTTCGTCTATGCTTTCGCCGTTTCTTTCAAGCTGTTCAAAGCCCTTAAATATTTTAAGATGAGGTTCAAGCGAAAGCACCTTGCCTCCTCTTGCTCCGAAATTGCCGATAATGTACGGCAGATTTCCGATTCCCTTGCCGGCGGGAACCACTCGTCCGTCCGCGTAAGCATCCTTTATATGCAGGTAGTAAACATAAGGTGCGAGCGCGTCCCACGCCTCCTTCGTATCGACTCCGCACTGAATAAAGTTTGCAGGGTCAAATACGGCTTTTATTTCGGGAAGCTCCCGAACGATTCTCAGGCAGCCTTTAATATCATAGCCGTATATTCCCTTTTCGTTTTCATGACAGAGAATAACTCCGCTGCCATTTGCGGCTTTTGACATTTTATACAGTCTCTCGAGCGCCTCGTTTGCCTGTTCATCGCTTTGAACGTCGTAAAAACTGAAAAGCCTTATGCATTTTGCATTTGAGGTCACGGCCGCGTCGAGTATGCGCTTAAAGCTTTCAAAATGCGGAGCAAAGTCCTCGCCGATCCTTATTTTACCTATCGGCGAACCGATGGACCAAACCTCAAGTCCCTCTCTTTCCAACATAACCGCCGCGCATTTTACCTCCTCGCGAGTCATGGAAGCCACATTGCGTCCGTTGACCCCGCGCATTTCAAGATAGTGTATGCCGTTTTTCTTCATCGCCTCTATCTGATCCGTAAAAAGAGACGATGCCTCGTCCGCAAATGCCGAAATTACAAAATTGTTTTTCATATCAGTACCTCTGAAAAATTTTATTAACTTTATTAACTATAAAAATAATAGCACAATTTATTTAAAAATTCAACTCCGCAGAGAAATTTATATTAAATAAAAACATATTGACATTTTAAAATTGATTTGTTATACTGAAATTGTAAATTCATGTTGCAGAAAGGGTGATAATATGAAATACCCCTCCCCTATACTTATAGGATACGCCGACCCCGATATACTTTACGAAAACGGGACATATTATTTTTACGCCACCTCCTACCATGTAAAAGCCGGATACGAGCTGCTTGTCTCAAATGACCTTATAAACTGGGAAAACAAAGGAATTGTTTTTCAAAACGCCTGGTTTCAACACGGATACTGGGCGCCGGACGTAAAAAAAATAAACGGACGCTATGTGATGCTCGCGACGGTCGCGGAGCATATAGGCTTTGCCGTTGCCGACACGCCGGAAGGTCCGTTCATTCCCCTTGGCAAGCCGCTTTTTGATAAAACCATAGACGGTCACATTTTCAGCGACGAGGACGGACATATTTACATATACTACGTAACATGGCGAGAGGGCCACAGATACGGACTCTACAGTATGGAAATAAATCAGGACCTTTCCCCCATTTACGAGACCGAAAAAGCGGCGATATTTGCAGAAGAGCCCTGGGAATCCCATCAGGCCAAGGTCGCGGAAGCGCCTTACATGATAAAACACAACGGCCTTTACTACCTTACATATTCGGGAAGTCACTATGAAAGCAAATTTTACGCCGTCGGATACGCCGTTTCGGAGCATCCGCAGGGTCCGTTTACAAAATACTCCGGCAACCCCATTTTGGTTGGAGACGGAAAGAAACTCTGCGGCACGGGACACCACTGCGTGACATTTGACAGTAAGCAAAATATGCTGATAGTTTATCACACCCACAGAAACGAAGATCACATACATCCAAGACAAATATCAATAGGACATCTCGCTTTCAAAGAAAGCGATAACGGACGCGAGGATATACTTTTCTGCACACTTTAGTTGTGTATATTGACTTTTAAAATCTTTTATTGTATAATCATATGTGATGAGTATTATTACATACCGATTGACAATTACGGCAGTTAGCGGCACAAACGATGCGGCCAAATCAGATTAAAGAAAGGGTGCCTTTTTAAGGCGCGGAAAGCATTATGACGCCATATAACAGTCTCGCCAAAGAATGCATAGTCACCGCCCTCGTTGAGCTTATGAAGGTCAAGGATTACAATGCCATTACCATTACTGACATTGCAAAAAAATCCGGTATGTCAAGGATGACCTATTACAGAAACTACAAATCAAAGGATGACATAATAATCCAATATGTCAACGACATCGCCGCAAACATTCATGAGCTTATTGCCGGAAGCGGAGTGAGCAACGACAATTTCGCGTACTTTAAAATCCTTTTTGAAAGTCTCGGAGTGATAAGCGACATAGCGATTGTCGCTTACAACGCTCACATGGGGGACCTCATACTCGACGCCATAAACAAAAACATGCTCCTTACCTTTCCCCCTTCTAACCGGGATAACGACAAAATCTATAAGCGGCACTACTACGCCGGAGCCGTTTACAACATTCTGATAGAATGGCTGAAGAGCGGCAAAAAAGAATCCGTGGACCACATGGCAAGATTTATGTGCGACATGATGGAGACTCCGCTAAGCAAACTTTAAAAGTCCTTATATCACAAAGTAGCTTATAAAATTACAGAAGGCTGCCGCAAATCCCGATTTGCAGCAGCCGATTTATTTTCACTGCCGATAAAAGACGCCGGATTTGACATTTTTAAATCATCAAGATCATCTCAAAACGTCGACAAATTCCGCACAAACAACCTTTTTAAGATCTTCGGGAGAAAGAAAAATCTGAGCGCCTATTCTCCCGCCGCTTATAATTATTTTTTCCTTACTCCTTGCCGAAAGGTCTATAAAGGTTCTGTACTGCTTCTTCATGCCAAGAGGCGAACAGCCGCCTCTTATATATCCCGTCACTTTGGTTATATCCTTTACATGGATAAGCTCAATTGACTTTTCGCCTGCCGCCGCGGCACACTTTTTAAAGTCAAGTTCCCGGTCTATCGGAATGACGAAAACGAAGTATTCCCCGCTCTTTCCCACTCCGACAAGAGTTTTGTAGGATATGTCATAGGGTTGTCCGAGCATATTTGCAATATGAATGCCGTCTACAAATTCACGGCACTCATATAGATTTATTTCGTAACTGACGCCTTCTCTGTCAAGAATCCTCATGGCGTTTGTTTTGACTTCCTTACCCATTGTTTCCCCGCCTTTTGAAAAACTGATAGTAATTGCACCTTATCATACCGTTGTACAGCTTTCTTACCTTGTCTGCCCGCCGACCGTAAAGACGCTCGAAATTTTCGTGAGAAGTGATAACGTATATCTGCCAATTGTCAAGCGTTTCAAAATGCTCTCCCATTTTAACATAAAGCGCCTCCGCCTCGGAGCGTTCCATAAGCCGTTCACCGTAAGGGGGATTGCAAACTACAGTTCCCCTTCGCCCTTTGGTAGCAATTTCAAGCGCGTTCTTTTGAAACACCCTGACACAGTCGGCAATCCCCGCCCTAAGGCAGTTTGCAAGCGTAAGATTTACGCAATCAATGTCGATATCCGAGGCATACGCCTCGAATTTTTTCTCTCGTGCGATATTATCTCTTGCCTCGATCTTTGCATCGCTCCACGATTTTAAGGGCAAGAAGGCAAAATTTTCACCGTCAAAACTTCTGTTTATACCCGGAGCAATGTTTTGCATCATCATTGCCGCCTCAATTGCGATAGTGCCGCTGCCGCACATCGGATCCCAAAAAAGCACGTCCTCTCGCGGTCTTGCCAGCTTTGCAAGGGCGGCGGCAAGAGTCTCACGAAGGGGTGCGGCATTTGAAAAGGGGCGGTAACCGCGCTTGTGAAGAGCCGTACCGCTCGTATCGATCATAAGACTTGCCACATTGTTTAAAATAAAGAACTCTATTTGATATTTTGTTTTTGTCTCTTCAAACCACGATATATTATACGCCTTTTTTAACCTTTCCACCACCGCTTTTTTGACAATTGCCTGACAGTCCGGAATACTGTACAGATTACTCTTTACCGAATGCCCCTTAACGGGAAAGGCGTCAAGCGAGCCTATATAGTTTTCCCAACGCAGCGCCTTGGTCCCTTCAAACAGTCTCTCAAAGCTGTCGCATTCAAACTGACCCACTCTTATAAAAACTCTTTCGGCAAATCTGAGCCCCACATTGCACCTCGCGCACCCGCGCTCGTCCCCCGAAAAAGTTACGCGCCCGTCAATGGTTTCTATCCTTTTGTAGCCCAGCGCGTCTATTTCCTCTCCAAGCAGCTTTTCAAGTCCGAACAGGCAGGTAGCAACGTATATATATTCCATAAACTTTCCTTTCTTTTATCTGCAATTTATTCGCAATCTATCTGCAATTGCAGAACTATTTTCCTTCAAATGTCTGAACAAAGCCGTCGGCGGCCGCCGAACAGATATCCCCGCCTATTACGCGGTTTTTATAAACCAAAATGTTAGCATACACCTTTCCTTCGTAATCAGGGTAGTTTTCCACAAGATATGTATACCTCATAACGTCCTTGCGTTTGTATTTTGACAAATCGAGTCCCTGCGTCTTCTGCATTTTGTTGTATTCAACGAAAACCGCGTCAAATTCCCCCGGAATGGTCACTTTTTCACTTTCAAGAGGGGTATTGTCGACCTCCCATCCGAACTGTGACAGAAAGCTGATCCGATCCTCGTTTGTTTTGATTTTATCAAAGCTTACGTTTCCAAGTGCTTCGGTGCTCACAGGCTCATATGCGGGTACGAGTATTATAAGCGCCACCAGTAGCGCCACGGACAGAAAACAGACGCTGAAAAATTTTATACTTGATGCTTTTACCGAATAGATGAACATACTCTCCTCCAAGCTCTTTATCGTTTGCTACAATATATTGCCCGAGCGAGAAAAATATTCGTGTTAACGCTTATTAATGCGCGTCTTCATTATACCAAAGAATTTGAGCTTTGTACAGAGAAAAATCAAAAAACGTTTGCAACAGTGCAGCTTTCTTGTTATCACGCCTCTACGCCCGCTCATAAAAGGAACCGAGAGGATAATAATTCTCTCGGTTGGAAGTATAAATAAAGCAATGTTTTTCATTTATCATTTAACAAATGCTTTGCGATAACACTGAAAGCCTTACTCACTCTCCGGCAGAGCCAAAACAGGCTTCGGCCTATTTTGGCGCTTTTCTTTATAAAATTTTATTCCCATAGCAAGCGCTTGAATGATAAGGATTTCAACGCAGAATAATAAAAACATGACTAAAGCATTACCTGAAAAAGTGTCTGTGACGATTGGGATACGCGCTAAAAATACGGAACCCATTTTGTCAACCAAAGAGTAATAGCAAAACATGTAGACCAGCGCGTATATTGCAAACTGGCAAGGAAGCGTTATAAGCCATTGCTTTGGTGATGCTATAAACCGAGCGGCAAGCATTGTCATTCCCCATAGCAGAAGTACCAACTCCACTGTTATCATACAATAAATGAAGGCAGTATTTAATGCGACATTATTGGGATAATAGAATGAATCGTTCGCTGCATAAAACACAATAACAACCATCGTGTACAGAATTGAGGCGTATAATTCGTAGGCGATAAATATTAAACAAAGTAAACCGGTTTTTATGCTTAAAATTGCACTTTTTACAGTGTTTAAATCTATTTTTCCCATTTTATCACATCCTTTCATTCTTTAAATTTACATTTTATCACAAAAAAGACAAATTGTCAACACATATTTTTTGAAAAACTATTCATGTAAACAGCTTCGAGCTAAAGCACGGCTCGCAGGGCGAATATCAAAGCGGCGTCAAGATCAGAGGTCGTTTGTCCCATAATCCCTGCTTAGTTTAATGCTTTTTCCCTTATGAAAAATGCTGATCTGAGTGTTTGTGACTTTAAAATCATCTTTCAAATACTTTTTTACCGCTCGCCTTTTGCAAAAGCTCTCTATACCCTCTATTTTGCCGTCCTCAAGGGAGAGGACGACATATTTTTTGCTTCTCTTTTCCCTGTACTCGACGGTCATTTCAACATTTATATAACTGTCGGCCACAGTCTCGCCTCTCATTGAAAACACAAAAGGAACGGCCATTTCGTAAAGCCGTTTTTTCCTGCTTGTGTCCGCCTCATACAGCTTTATTTCCCTTTCGGCGAGCCGTCCTTTCGCATACTCCTGAACATTGTCAGAAATTTGTTTCAAAAAAGGATTTATCGCGTCGGCACCCGGTACGTCATTTAAGGTCAGGTAGTCCACCCTGCACGTCATAACAACAATATGCTTTGACTTTATTTCCGAATACTCACTTTCTTTTAATAACTTCATTTTGCCGCCTCACACTCTCGCCGTCGTTTTCCCGCAAAACGGGATCACTACAATATATGAAGGAAATATGCCTTTTAAAAGCAAATGACAGAAGATCGGATCTTCTGTCATTTGCAGTATTTTTCAATAAGCTTGTTTATATACGGATACCGTTTTATAAATTCCCCTGATTTAAAATGCGATTTAAGCTCACTCTTGCTCACAAATTTAGCCTGACTGACTTCTTCGACCTGAAGCTTAAAATCATTTGAATCAAAATCCTGCCTAAATACCCACACGTCGCAAATCGCCTTTGCGCCTATAGGATAGTTACGCAGATAGCGCTTAAAATGCTCGCCGTTGCTCGGGTCAAGCTCAAGTCCCAGCTCCTCTTTGACCTCCCTTACCGCCGCCTCCAGCGAGCTTTCACCCATGAGAACGCACCCGCCGGTACACTCCCATGAGCCGCCGAAGGTCCTTCCCTTCTGCCTTTTTGAAATAATAAGCTTATTATCGCGGTTTATGATCCACACATATACCACAAGGTGGTATTCGGTTCTGCCAAGATCGTGCATGCCGCGAACGGACACCCTGCCGTTTATCTTGTTTCCCTGCGAATCATACACGTCCCATAGTTCCTGCACATAAATCACCGCCTCTCTTATGTCATGAGCCCGTCCTTTTGCAAAGCAATAACACTCTATATTAAATTATAGTACCAATTTTTATTTATGTCAATTGTTTTTGATCAATCTACTTTCAATTTATCTACAATTTCGGCATCCGAGTTGACATAGGCGCTGTAATTTGTGTGATATATTACATATCCGGGATTGGCCCCCGCCGGCTTTTTTATGTTCTTTACCTGAGTGTAGTCCACGGCGACATGCTTGCTTTCTGAAAGAGACGAATTTACAGCGGCAATCATAGCTGCCTCGGTAAAATCCCTTTCCGAGGGTTCTTCCCCCGCGCAAAACATCACGACATGCGAGCCGGGCGCGTTTTTGACGTGAAACCACCAATCAAGCTTTGAAGCGCTTTTAAATGTCAGCATGTCATTTTGCAGATTGTTTTTCCCGCAAAGCACCTTGTATCCTCCGCTCGTTTTGTACTCGGCGGGCTTTGTCTGAAGCTTATACGGCAGAGGTTTTGTCTTGCCTTTTGCCGCCTTGCCGAGATAGCCCGAATGTTCAAGCTCGTTTCTTATTTCGTCAAGCTCGCTCTGCCCTTTTGCGCGCGTAAGACTGTCAAGAACGCTGTCAATGTATTCAAGCTCCTTTGCAGATTCTTCTATCTGCTTTTCAAGTATTACAGACGCGTTTCTCGCCTTGGCGTACTTTTTAAAATACATCTGCGCGTTCTGCGCAGGAGTCAGCCTTGCATCAAGCGATATCTCGATCTCGGGACAACTCTCCTCATAATAGTTGATAAGCCTTACGCTTTTCATGCCACGCCTTATAGAGCATATATTTGCATTTATCAGGTTGCCGTAAAGCTTATATTCATCCTTTTTCGCCGCCAAGGCCAATTCGTCCCGCTGAAGCGCGGTCTTTCGATTCAGTCTGTTTTTTATATTGTTTATGTTTTTAAAAAGATCAGAGGCGCGCTGTCTTGTATGGTCGATATTGTCGCGGGCGCGAAAAAAAATCTCAATAGCCTCGCTCACGCTTGAAAACGCCGCGCATGTCGCACTGCCGTTATACTGCTTGATTTGAATAAAGCTGTATTCAAGCGGCTTTTTATTTTCATCGTATAAGACAACAGGCTCAAATTTGCCGTTTTTTATTATATCAATAAAAGACGTAAACGACTGCCACAAGTCCTCCGGCCGCTCGCTTCTGCTTCTATATGCTATCTCGGCGGCGCTCAACCTTGAAAGTCCCTGATATCTCGAGCTAAGATATTTGTCAACTGACGGCACCGGGTATACGGCGCCGTAAGCGCCGATAAAAGACTCCATTGTCTCGTGAAGCGGAGATATTTTGTCTTGAGAGGGCGGCATTTCGTATCTCATACCGGGCAGAACCTGCCTTTTCTGACTTGTAGTGAAGTCCACGGGCCTGATTACTCCGAGTATCCTATCATCTTCATCGGTCAGCATTATGTTGCTATATTTGCCCATAATCTCCGCGTAAATGCGGCGTATCTGAACGTAACCCATCTCGTCCTTTGATTCAACGGTAATTTTTATTACTCTCTCAAAACCAAGCTGCTCTATGGCGCTTATTCTCCCGCCCGTGAGCTGCTTTCTGAGGAGTATGCAAAAATTATACGGGGTCGGAGGGTTTTCTTTTTGTATGGAAGAAAGATGAATTCGCGAGTTGTTAGCAGAGGAACTGATAACCAATCGGTAATTTTCACCGTTGTTTCTGAGCAGTAAATGTATCTCGTCCTTTTCGGGCTGATGAATCTTATCAATACGCGCGTTTATAAGCAGAGAATCAAGCTCAAGCACTACGGCGCGCACCATTGCTGAATCAAATGCCATTTACCTTCACAACCTTTCGTTACATATCCTTATAGGCAGTATACGCATAAATCCTGCCCATCTTTTCAAATCCGCATTTTTCGGCAAGCAAAACTGAGGGTCGGTTGTATCTGCTGCAAACATAGTTGACAGTGTATCCTAAGCCGATAAGATGCATAGAAAGCTTAACTACCGCCGAGATGCCGAACCCCAGACGCCTGAAAGGGCGAGCAGTCTCAACCGTTACCTCAAGCACTCTTTTCCCCTCCTGACACGGGTTCACCGAGGCCAGCGCAACCGCCATACCCTGCTCAAGCACGATCGCACTCGGATACTGCAGAGTAAGAAGCTCTTTCAGGTCAAAGCTTGTAAGATTTTTTAAATCAAGATGCTCCTTATTGAGAAGAACGGTGTTTTTCTTGACGGCCGAAATGTTCAAAGCGTCGGCACTGCTTGCCCCGTATATGTGGTACCATCTGTACTTGCCGGAGATTTCCCTGTAATAGCCCAATTTATTTACATAAGGTTCAAGCAGAGAGTCGACAATGTCTATCGAGCTTTTTTTAAAGAATGAACCGCCGCAGCGGGCAAGTATGCAGCTTATTTGCTCCCTTGCACCGTCGTACGCCTCGATAACGATCTCTGATTTATATTCATTTACTAAAAAAGGCACGATAACTCCCCGGCCGTTCTCAAGCGCCTCCGACTCGTCTTCATATATGATCATAATAAACCTTTACATCGATTTTATTTTTTAACACGCAAAACAGCCACCAAACAAACACAAAATTTGTCCTTGGTGGCTGTGTTAATCATTAAACCCGAATAGAAAGACAAACGAATAAGAGAATCGAACAAGCGAACTTGAACACAGAGGTTCAAGCCCTCGGTCAATTAGTATCGGTCAACTGAACGGATTACTCCGCTTACATCTCCGACCTATC
>CANPZU010000037.1 GCA_947588825.1 uncultured Clostridia bacterium | reverse complement strand
ATGGACAGTGACATGTGTGGGCAGAGGCTGTTTCCGTTTTCCTGTCAGGTATACCACCTCAACAACAGGTGAGCATACACTGCCGCCATGTCTCGTGCAGAAACGTTCATACATTTTTGTGGCTTTATTATCTCCTACTACATTCCACTCCACACGCCTGTGCTGTGATACAAGTTCATTGAGCTTTGCAAGCACGTCCATTCCGACCGTTACATCTCCATCTCCAAAACTATAAAGCCCAAAATCTTGTGCGCAGTCTGTATATGTATCAATGCGATAAGCAAGATAACCAACTACTTCTTCATCTGAATTGACAATTGCATACTGGTAAAAACCATCCTCCGCCTTGATTTCTGGTGGTCTATTATAATAAGGATAGCCACAAAACCAGAAATATTTGTACGTGTAAATCTCAACTGCAAATTTATCGATCAGTTCCGTTTCCTTGCTGATTGCTGGTACCAACATTTTCATTCACCTCATTTCTCATTACTGTTCACAAGTGCAATGGCAAGGATTGTAACGGTTGTTCCCACCATCACGCCTACGATAAATTCAAGCATTTCAATCTACCTCCATGTTTGCTCCACAGTGCGGGCAATATTGTGATATTTCTTTCGGTTCTTTCCCGCATTCGGAACAGTGAGGTATATCATTTTCACCATATACCCATTCCCCATGTTTCACATGCTCTGCTTCCTTTGTTTGCATAAGTAAAACATGTGCAATCGTTTCATTGATCGCCGTGTCCCATCCATCAGCCCATGAATCTTTTGGAGCATCGCATCCGCCCTTCCTATGCAAGAAGGCTACCAACTCGTCTGCATCAATAAGTCTCATTGTTCAGCCTTCCTTTCCGTCTTTTCTCCCCGTCCATGTATTCTCGATGTGTTTTTCTGAAAGAACACCCATCGCACTCACGGCGTTTAAGAGCAATGCAACGGTTACCTTCATCAAATACGCAGCTTTCAATTTTTTTGCCTTCTAACCATTCAGGATTTTCGTAAACTGTGCCTATTACCACAGTATCATTGACATACATGTCAACGTATTCTACATCCATATTTCCGTAGCGGTTTGCCAAACCAAAACCACCGTATTCATCGAACCACAGCATCTGGTATTCAAGGCCGCTCGGCTCATCACGCAAAATGTCACCCTCGTATATAGGTTGCCCGTGTCCATCTTTCAGCCCGGTAAACTGACCAACCGATTCCGGGACAACCCCAATAGCCGCATACTCGTCATATAAATCAGTTGGTTTTTGAGGAAATATGCAGGCCATATACTTCCCGGTTTCAGGGGAGTAATCTCCATACACCCATCGACCATCACCAAGCTCGTATGTATAACCCCGGAAAAGAATCTCACGCATTTTTATCAACCCTTTCATGTGCCTCAATGAGGATACGTAATTCAACCGCCTTTTTTACCCAGTACATCCAATCATTTACAATACCATCTATCAACTTAACCGCCCGTTCGTGCGGCAATGCAAGAATATATTCGGCGTTTATTTCGCTTACCAGCTCTTTCATCATGGTATTAACGGGTTTGCTTGAGCTACGGCAATACTTGTTGTCCTCTGAACTGTTACTTTCCTCCGCATCCAACGCCATGCCGGATTCTGTAACGGCCTTTCCTGTGGGTATTCTCACTTTTTGCTCTGTCCCCTTTTTCTCGTCATATAGTAACCAATCAAGAGGCACAGAGAGTAAAGCAGCAAGACTTACAACTGCTGATAGAGTTGGTGTAGATTGTCTCTTTTCAATGCGGCGGATGCCTGACTCTGACAAGCCGACCATATTTCCGATTTTATTTATCGACGTGTTGTTCTTTTTGCGGGCGGCTTTCATCCTTTCAGAAAAGCCACTGGTTACATATGCTTTTTCCAGTTTTATCTGCTCTGTGTCTGTCAGGCTATCTTCTGCAACACCAAGGGCATTGCATAGCGCAATCACTGTATTTTTTCTTGGTTTGAGCTTGCCGCGTTCGTACCTCCGGATTGTCCCTTGATAGAGGTTAGCTTTTTCACCAAGTTGTGCGGAAGTCATATGCTTCGACATCCGCACGTTTTTCAAACGGATTGCGAACCAATTTACTTCTTTTGTCATGTACTTATCTCCCATTCGCTACGTGGCAGGTGGTAGGTATTTACCAGCTTGTTCACCAGCTCGTCATAGCTCCTCCTGCCTAAGTTACGTATCATCATGACCTTTTCTTTTCCCATGTCTACTACATCACCAACAGTACGTACCCCTGCTCTTACAAGACAGTTGAATGTACGAACTGAAAGATCAAGTTCTTCAATCGGTGTCTGCAAATAGGCATCGGCTCCCACTGCTTCCGCTTTTGCTTTTTCCTTGCCGTCTTTATAGCCGTCCTCATAGCCGCGCGTATAGGATTTTACTTCTATACTTGCCATGTTTTCACGAATGCCTACCTCCAATAATGTCCTGCGAGAGAAATGCTGTAGTTTACGGGTAGTCTTTGCGACAATCTGCCTGATTCGTTCTCTTGTTACCCCATACCTTTCACCGATGTCGGAATAGTCCATTTCGGTACTGTAGTAGAGGATAAAGGTCTCAGCCTCTCTTGTGCTAAGCCCGGAAAGAACGTAATACAGCGTTCCAACAAAATCAACCGGTGCTTCTGCATCCTCTCCGAGCAGCAACTCGATCACATTTGCAGGAAAATCATGATTCTTCATTTTCGTTCTCCTCCCATTTTGGTTTTACAGGCATAATCACCGCAACGATCTGGTCATACTCAGTCACATATACTGCATGCTTTTTGTCGTACACATGGAATGTAGCTGTGTCATCGAAATACTTCGTGAGTTTTACATCCAGCCACGCATAGCCTTTCTTGGACTCAACACGCTCCATTTTTCTCTTGGACCCTCGTTCTTTCACTTCCCGACACAGTCCTGTCCTCACGCCCGGCGCGCTCTTATCGAAATCGGCTGTGAGAGACCGCAGTCCTCTCCGGCTTCCCGTTTTTGTGATGTCAATGTACAACATACCCTTCGGTATGAAGTACACTGCGTAGGGAGTCATTAGTCCTATACGGTCATCGTCCCCCTCGACAATGCAGAAATGGTGGAGTCTGTCTGTCATGATGTGCGCAAGATAATCTTGCTGTACTTTCAATACGTTCATAGCTCATTTCCTTTCTTTGGCACAATTTCATTTTGTCAAGTCCCTGCTGTCCTATATAAAGCAAAAAACAGGGGGGTACTCGAACCCTCTGTCAAATTCGATAAACTGAGCATAAACGCAAAAAAAACAGCCATATAAGAACGAAAAATGTTCTTATATGGCTGTTTCCTTTTTTTGTTCGCCGTTTGAAGGTTGTCAACAGAAATCTACTTGTTTTTGCAAATCCCTATGTCCAACCGCCAAAAGGTGGGCTTTGCTTTTGCCGAGAATTTCACATTCGGCTGCTTTATGCTAAAGCAGCCGAAAAACGATACGGCGGGAAGCTTTTTGAGGGGAGCAGCGCTTTGATATTTCGATATATCCGATTTTGTACGCGTGTACATGCGTATAATCAGCCCTTAGATCGATTCGTTGTCGCTGCCGTTTTTGTTTATTTGCCGCCGCGTTTTAGTTTTAGCTTGCTGTCAGTCCGCTAAGCTTCCCATGGGATCCCATGGCAGGAGGACTGTGGGCTTTTCCTCAAGCAGCTTGACCTTGTCGCCAAGGTACTTTTTGTGCACTACCGCCTGATAAACATAAAGGTCAAACCAAGAGTCGGAGGCCATATGGTAGCCGCCGTTTATTCCTTCAGAGCCCCACGAATTTTCGATCTTCCAACGGTTTGGCTTGTCATCCTCAAGGTTTACGCCCGTTATGACCATGGCGTGATTCATCTGAGAAACATGGTAATCGAGCATTTGCTCCTTTGTCATTTTAAAATCAAGACCGGTGAGCAGGGTATAATCGTACTGCGTGTCATCCCATGCTCTTTTTGCGGAGTCTGCGCACTTGCCGCAGTCCGAGCCGAACCATACAAGCTCTCCGTCTTTAAGTTGTTCTATAACTATTTTTTTGAATTCTTCCATCTCAAGATTGAGATAGACGATATCCGAAGCTCCTATTATATTTCCGAGATATGAAACGGTGTATGTCTTGTTGTAGGGTTTATCCTTTGTGGGAGCGTTTATGATGCTGACATAATTGTCGAGCATATCGCCTATCATCTCATCTCTGAAGGTGATCGGAGTATAGCCCTTTTCGATCTTGTGCTCGCGATCTTTTGTGACATACTCAAAGTCAAAGGTGGCGGGGGGAAGGGTATAGCACTCGCAAAGGAAAGAAAAACATGCATCAAGGGCCTCTTTCTTTATATCTTGCACCTTTTTCGCGTCCTCGTTCTTTGCAATCGCGCTTCTTATTTCATAAGCTTTTTTCTTAAGGTACTTGTTTATATAGTCGTTGAGCTGGCCTGTAGCCGAGGACTGAAAGGTCTCGGGCATCGCGTCCTTTGGCACTATGCCATACTTTTTGACGATATTGACGAACATATCCCACTGTCCGCCGTCCCCTATCGCGCCGCCTATTATAAAGTCGACCGTCCTGTCTCCGTCGGGAAGATGCGCAGTGTCGATCACGCTTTCAAGAAAATAATTTATTCTTTCAAACTTATCCCAAAAGGCAAGATACGATTGTGAAAGCTCAAATCCGTCGAGATTTTTTTTCTTGGCGATAATCTCGCGCAGTACGTTTGTGGCGGCAAAAAGCCAGCAGCGTCCCGTACCTTTCTGATTTGTCGCGGACATTGTCTTGTGGTCGATGGAAAATTTGAACTGCATCCTTTTTGCGGCAACGGGGTCAAAAGCAAGGTCGTTTAGCGCCACTTTGGAAAATACGTGAGTCATCGCTTGCTTTTTACTGTCGTTTATGTAGCTGTCGGCAAAGTCGTTCAGCGCTTCTTTTGTTATGGGCATAGCGTTTTTCATTGTATTTTTTCCTTTCAAAACAATCTTTATCTCTTTTATATCTATTATATTACCTTTTAAGACGTTCGTCAAGATAAAAGGCGGATAAAGTCGATTATTTTATGTCAAAATTTTTTAATTAAAAAAAACAAAAAAGGTCTTGACGAACAAATGTTCGTATTATATAATATATACGTACGGTGCGAATACCGTGTTTTGCGGCGCATGTAAACAAAGTGATTTTAAAAGATTCGGCCGTCTATTTTAAGTATTTGATATTGAGCGAAAGGCGTGAGTTTTATGGAAAACAGTCGAGTACCTCTTGAGGTGCTGGCGTTTATAAAAAAAGACGGAAGCGTTATACCCCGCGCGCTGCTGCATGACGGCAAGCGTTTTGAAATAACAAAGATAAAATCGATAACTTCGATGCATCCGGCGGGGGTGCCCTCGGTGGCGCCTATCAAGTATACCGTTTTAATAGAGGGCGCATCAAAGGAGATATACTATGAGCGCTGCAGCGGCAAATGGTTTGCCGTTCGTGAAAAAGACATGTTTTTCGGATGACTTAACGGAAAAAGGCAGTGAATTTAGAATGGAAAGAGAGAGAGTCATACTGCACAGCGATCTCAACAGCTTTTACGCATCGGTCGAAACGGTGCTGCACCCCGAATACGAGGGGGAGGCTCTTGCCGTCTGCGGAAGTACCGAGGACAGGCACGGCATCGTCCTTGCAAAGTCAGAAAAGGCGAAAATGGCGGGCGTTAAGACGGGAATGGTGTGTCATGAGGCAAAAAGATTATGTCCCGAGCTTATAATTTCCGAACCCCACTATGAGATGTATTTAGAGTTTTCAAGCCTGGTTCGTAAAATATATGCGCAATACACCGACCTTATCGAGCCGTTCGGCCTTGATGAGTGTTGGCTTGACGTGACGGGCAGCCAAAGGATGTTTGGCGGCGGCGAGCTTATCGCAAACGACATAAGAAACAGGGTGAAAAGGGAACTCGGTCTTACCGTGAGCGTGGGAGTGTCCTTTTGCAAGAGCTTTGCCAAGCTGGGCTCCGACATGAAAAAGCCGGACGCGGTGACGGTTATAAACAGGGAAAACTTTAAGAGCATGCTGTGGGGGCTGCCGGCCTGTGAGCTGCTCTTTGTCGGGAGGGCGACATATAAAAAACTGGTCGGCTGCGGAATAGTCACGATTGGGGATATGGCGAAGCTTAAAAAGAGCACTCTTGAAATGATGTTTGGCGTTAAGGGCAGAATGCTTTGGGCTTACGCCAACGGCTGCGATCACGCCCCCGTAATGCACAAGGATTTTGAGTTTCCCGTAAAGAGCGTCGGCCACGGTATAACCTGCAAGGCCGATCTTATTTGTAAAGAGGAGGTTCGCCCTGTGCTGCTTGAGCTGTCACGCGACATAGGACATAAGCTGAGGGCGCATAAATTGCTTGCAAACGGCGTTTCCCTCGGTATAAAGGATAAATCCATGTGCTATGAAAATCACAGATGCGCGCTCAAAAACAGTACAAGGAGCCCGCACGAAATCGCAATGGCGGCATACGCGATATTTGAAGACTGCTATATGTGGAGGCGTCCGGTGAGGGCTCTTACGGTGACGGCGATAAATCTTGTCGGCGACTCAAGCGTCGCTCAGACCGATCTTTTTACCGACTACATCACGCTTGAAAAGTGCAAAGCGCTCGACGACGCGGTGGACGATATCAATACAAGGTTCGGCGGCAAGACTCTTGTGCCGCTATCTGTGAGAAATTTAAAAAAGCTCCCCGACAACAGCTCTCACGAGACCACTTTGCCGGGAAACTTCGTATACTGAAATATTTATTGTTTTATCTGTTTTTTTAAAAGGTTCAATTTTCGTTGAACTCGGCAAGGGAAAGTCCCGGGTTTTTATCAAGCGCCCATTTTATGCTCCATTCGCTTGGAAAGACAAGCAGGTCCTTTTCTTTGAAATCGCGTACCCAGATGGTGTCGGTTGCAAGAGTAAGCTCAACAATGGGTTTGTTGCTGTTTATTATTCTGCGTATATGCTGGTGGGGAAGCAGAAGCTTGCGAAAGCTCACTCCGTATTCGTCCTTTAAGCGATATTCGAGCACGTCAAACTGCAGCATACCGACGACTCCCACCACAACGCGCTCCATACCCGAACCGGGATAGAAGAATATTTGTATCGCACCCTCTTGGGCTATTTGATTCATGCCCTTTGCAAACTGTTTGCGTTTCATTGAGTCGATTTGCTCGACTATCGCAAAATGCTCGGGAGCAAATGTGGGTATACCGCGGAATTTGACCTTCATGTTCTTGTCGCAGACGGTGTCGCCGATTGAGAATATACCGGGGTCGAATACTCCGATTATATCGCCGGCATACGCCTCCTCGACGTTTTCCCTTTCCTGCGCCATCATCTGTTGAGGCTGAGAGAGCTTTATCATTTTGTTTTCTTGCACATGGAAGTATTCCTCTCCCTTTTCGAATTTTCCCGAGCATATGCGCATAAAGGCTATTCTGTCTCTGTGCGCCTTGTTCATGTTGGCCTGTACCTTAAAGACAAAAGCGGAAAAAGAGTTTTCAAAGGGATCCACAGTGCGCTCGTTTGTTTCGTGCGGCAGAGGGGGAGGAGTCATTTTCAGAAAGTAGTCAAGAAAGGGCTCTATTCCAAAGTTGTTGAGTGCCGATCCGAAAAAGACGGGAGAAAGCTCCCCTTTTTTGATTTTTTCCATGTCAAAGTCATAGCTTGCCCCGTCAAGAAGCTCTATCTGTTCGCAAAGTTCCTTTCTGAGCTCTTGGCCGATCAGGTCGTCAAGGGCGGCGGTATCGCGTATGGAACATTTTATGGCCTCAAGCCGTTTTTTTCCTCCGTGGGCATTGTCAAAGGTTAAAATGCACTCTTCCTTACGGTCGTAAACTCCTTTAAAGGTCACTCCGCAGGATATCGGCCAGTTTATAGGGTATGTTCCTATTCCGAATTCCTTTTCAAGCTCATCGAGCAGGTCAAAGGGATCTCTTGCCTCGCGGTCAAGCTTGTTTATGAATGTGAAAATCGGAATGTGCCTCATGGCGCAGACTTTGAAGAGTTTTCTTGTCTGAGGCTCGATGCCCTTTGCCGCGTCTATGACCATGACCGCGCTGTCCGCGGCCATAAGAGTGCGGTAGGTGTCCTCAGAAAAGTCCTGATGCCCGGGGGTGTCGAGTATGTTTATGCAAAATCCGTTATAGCGAAACTGCATTACCGATGATGTTATCGAGATACCTCTCTGTTTTTCAAGCTCCATCCAGTCGGATACGGCGTGCTTGTCTCCCGCCTTTCCCTTGACCGAACCGGCCGACTGTATTGCGCCTCCGTAAAGCAGCAGCTTTTCGGTGAGCGTTGTTTTTCCGGCGTCGGGGTGGGATATTATCGCGAAGGTCCTCCTTTTGGAGATTTCCTGCTCTGTGTTTGACATATCGCGTTTACTTAATTTAATAAGCGTCCTTTCTTCTTAACTGTCATGGATATTTTATCACAACACGGCGCCCTTTGCAAGTGCCAACGGCAATTTGACTTAAAATTATATGAATTTATATTATCAGGATATAAAGCTTTAAGCGCTTTGCACATTCGATTTTAAAATTGCCGTCCTTTTTTATGTTTAAGCGTTTTTGCGAATATTTTTTATTATAAAGCGGTTTTATAATATGCGCATCGAAAGGCTTTATATTTTCATTAAAGGCGCTTTTAGAAGTCATATATTTAAAATGTAACCGAAAATGTAACTCAGAATTTTAATTTTATAAAAGAATTTATAAAAATTTGCAAAAACTATTGCATATCGGAGCGGTTTTGTGTATAATGTATAAGACCGCGCAAAACACTCTCGGTCAAAGGATTTTTACTTACTTATTTAAAGAAGGGCAAAAGGGAAATATAACATGGGTACAATAGCAAAGTTGTTCGGCAGCATGGTTTTCAACGAAAGCGTGATGCAGGAACGTCTCCCGAAGGATACGTACAAGGCGCTTAAAATGACGATATCTGAGGGAAAAGAGCTCGATATCAACGTCGCGAACGTGGTGGCAAATGCCATGAAAGACTGGGCGCTTGAAAGAGGATGTACACACTACACGCACTGGTTTCAGCCGCTGACGGGCATAACCGCGGAAAAGCACGATTCGTTTATATATATACAGCCTGACGGAACGGTGCTCGAACAGTTCTCCGGCAAATCTCTTATAAAAGGAGAACCTGACGCTTCTTCTTTTCCCTCGGGTGGCATCAGGGCCACGTTTGAGGCAAGAGGATATACCGCTTGGGATCCAACCTCCTATGCCTTTATAAAGGATAATACTTTGTGTATTCCCACCGCCTTTTGTTCATACACGGGAGAGGTGCTCGATAAAAAAACTCCCCTTCTGCGCTCGATAGAGGCGCTTTCAATGCGGGCGGTAAAGCTGCTTAATCTTCTCGGAAAGAAGGAAGTGACAAGAGTCCAAGCAACCACGGGAGCGGAGCAGGAGTATTTTATAATTCCCAAAGAGCTTTTTGACAAAAGAGACGATCTTGTTTATACCGGGAGGACGCTTTTTGGCGCTAAGCCTCCCAAGGGTCAGGAGCTTGACGATCAGTACTTTGCCTCAATAAGGCCCGAGGTCAAGACTTTTATGGCCGATCTTAACAAAGAGCTTTGGCAGCTCGGGGTTTACGCTACAACCGAGCACAATGAGGCGGCCCCCGCGCAGCACGAGCTTGCTCCCGTTTTTACCACCACAAATGTGGCGACAGACCAAAACCAGCTTGTTATGGAGATAATGAAGAAGGTTGCGCTCAGGCACAATCTTGTCTGTCTGCTGCACGAAAAGCCCTTTGAGGGGGTAAACGGCTCGGGCAAGCACAATAACTGGGCGCTCTCAACAAACACCGGAGAAAATATCTTCAAGCCCGGTAAGGATCCCTACGGCAACACTCAGTTTTTGCTTTTCCTTGCAGCTATAATCAAGGCGGTAGACGAATATCAGGATCTTATGAGAATATCAGTGGCGTCCGCCGGAAACGACCACAGACTGGGCGCGCATGAAGCGCCTCCCGCCATTGTTTCGGTTTTCCTCGGAGACGACCTTACCGAGATCGTGGACGCAATAGTCAGCGGCAAGAAATACACGGGGCCCGCAAAATCGCTCATGCACGTTGGAGTTGACGTCATACCCGAATTTGTAAAGGACACCACCGACCGCAATCGCACCTCGCCGTTTGCGTTTACGGGAAATAAGTTTGAATTCAGAATGGTAGGTTCGAGCCAGTCCATTTCGGATGCAAACGTTGTTCTCAACACCATAATGGCTGAAGCGCTTTCAGAGTTTTATGCAAGGCTTGAAAAGAAGCCCGACATAGAGACCGCCGCAAGAAAGCTTATAAGGGAGACCTTCAAAAAGCATTCGAGGATCATTTTCAACGGCAACGGCTATACCGATCAGTGGGTCGCGGAAGCCGAATCCAGAGGTCTGTGCAACTACAGGACAACGGCCGATGCCGTTATCCATATGTCCGATCCCAAAAACATAAGACTTTACACAAAACATAAGGTGTTTACCGAAAAGGAAATACGTTCCCGTCAGGAAATAATGCTTCAGGAGTATGTCAATGTGGTGAATATTGAGATGCTCACCATGCTTGATATGGCAAAAAGGCAGATAATCCCCGCATGCCTCTCCTATACAAAAGAGCTTACCGAGCTTGCCGACGCCAAAAATAGAATTGGCGTTGATGTCGGTAAAACCGAAAAAAACCTTGTTTTGAAGATATCCTCTCTCACCGATTCTCTCATGGACGCATGCGAGGAGCTTGAGCTCGTACACTCAAAAATCAAAGGAAGCGCTGAGGAAAAGGCTTTTATGATCAAAGACGAGGCGCTTGAAGCAATGAAAAAGTTGAGAAGTATAGCGGACAGCCTTGAGACGATCGTTTCTCAAAAATACTGGCCGTTCCCGACATACAAAGAAATACTTTTCTATCACTGATACGGTTTTGTCGGTGTCTTTCAACAAAAACAATAAAAAAGAAAAATCATCCCTTGCCGGCCCAAAGGCCTGAAATGGGGATGATTTGTATTTTTCAGACGATTTTTTTCGGCGTCAGCTTTTTACAGATCGTCGGTCAGATCGGTAAAAGTAACTAAAAGACGCAGTGAAGCTGACCCGTTAAGGGAATGAAAGGCGTTTTCTATGTTATCTGTAAGCTTGCTTACGGATGAAGGCTCGCCGTCACAGACAAGAGCGACAAACTGAGCGGCGCTGTACGAGGTGTAAATATCGCTTTTTGAAAGAGATACGCTGAGTATTTGTTTAAGGTCTTTTGCGGCGCGTTTGATCAGGCTTTCACCGGGCGTCTGCCTTTCGCTGTTTGGAGAGATTGTAAAGAGCAGCAGATTTGCGCGACCTCTCGCACGGATTTTTTTCTCATTCAAGTACGCCGAGCGGCAAATAAGTCCGAAGGTGCCGTAATCGCAAAACAGCGGTTTTTCATTGTCGGAAAGAGGCTTCAGCAGCTCTTTTTTTACTGTATTTACGCTGTCAAAATCAAGACGGCCGCCGCTTAAAATGTAACGATGAAGCGCCCGTATTCTGTCCGAAGGCCCCACCTTGAATTTTCCCTCGAAAAGCTCATGCACCCTGTTATAGTAGGTAAGGGCACGTTCGTGTTTTCCAAGGTCGACACACGCTTTTATGAGATAATAGTGGAATACTTCCTGATAGGGATCGATCTCTATTTGCCTGAGCGCAAGATCGCAAAGCTGTTCCTGCATTGATTGGGAAAGCATGTAATCTCCCGCCTCTTCGAAGGTCTTTATTGCTAAGAGATGGTAATTTTGTATGGCATCCGCAATAGAAGGAATGTCCTCAAACGCCCTGTCAAGGTAGTAACCTTTGTAAAGCTTCAGAGCGTCAAGAGAAAGACGCAGTTTCTCTTTGCCGTCGAGAGCTTCTTTTGCGTCTTTTATGCAGCGGCAAAAAATATCCTCGTCCACCGTCTGTTTTATTTTGGTGTTCCAAAAATAACAGCCGTCATCTTGAAGTATGAGATTCCTGCCCTCGGCGTGCCCGAGATATTCGAGCGTGTTTCTCGCTCTGTGAAGCAGTGTCTTTACAAATAAAAAGCTATCGACCCCTTCGCGTCTGCCAACCGCTCTGCTTATTTCCTCGTACGTCAGCTTTTTGCCTCGGTTGGCGACGAGAATTTTGATGAGCTTCCAAATCTTTTTAGTGCGGTTGTCGCGCTCTGAGATCACTATATCGTTGCAGGATATCGAAAATGTTCCGAATGTGGTAATTTTCAGCTCTTCCATATCATATCAAATTTGACGACGGTACGCCTCATCCTTTTTTTGCGAATACGAAAAACAATACCGATATCACCGTCATGGAGGCGAAGACCGCCGCAAGGGCGGCTGCAAGTCTGCCCGATATTAGCTCTTTTTGTGCGTTTGTACTGCCTGTCGTTCCAAGCGAGGGATGTGCGTCTGAGGAGACGGTTGTGTTGTACAAAGAAGAGTGCCCTCCGTTCGGGACGGCGCTTTGGCTGTTTTGTGTGTTCGGCGAAAGGGTAGAAAGCACGGGAGTACCCATTGAGACGCTGCCGTCCGGTATCGGGTCGGGAAACCCGGATGGTTTTGGAGTCGTTTTTGTCGTTGCGGATGTGCTTGTCGGCCTTGGGTCTTTTGTAGTTGTCACAGCCTCGGGCGTCGTATTTGAGGGAATATCCGGGGTCGTCGTCGATATTTCCGGAGTTGTTGTGATTATTGAGATGCTTGGAGTGGTCTCATCAACAAGCGGGGCAGAGGAGGTTGTGTTCTGCGGCTCCTCATCGGGCAAATATGAGGTTGTGTTGCTGCCGGTATCCCTGTCATTTTTTTCAAAGGAGGTCAGATCGCTTAAAGAAGGGCCTTGCTCCGTGGCGTCAAGCGCGTTTTCATCGGCAGGGAGGATATTATCTCCCATAGCAAAGGCCGCGACGGCGGATACGGCGATTGGAAATATCAAAGCAATAAGTAATGTTATAGCCGTAAGTTTGTTTGTTTTCATGATTTTGAATATTTCTTTGCTGTGCAAAGCCCTCCTTTCCTAAATAATGCGCTTTTTTTAATCATTTGAGATAATAAGCGTCGGGCGATATGTCAAAACGCTGTGACAAAACATTTTGGGACGCATTGGAAGGTTATGTCAACCCGTGATCGAGCTTATTATTCCGCGCGCCCAGTTCTTAGCGTCGTCAATGTCCGCTGCGCTTGCGGATGCGAAAAGACCGCCCTTTACGTAAAGAACATTGTCAATGACGTTTGTCCCCGTCTCCTTGACGGCCGATATGATTTTGTCGGCGCTTCCTGCGCTTCCTTCAACGATGAAAGCGACATTGTCGGCGCGGGATTTGTCAAGTCCCGTGAAAAATCTCATCACGGTGTCTGAGAAATTACTTTTGCCCTTAATGCATACAAAGAGAAGCCTCACCTTTTCCACATTGTAGGCGGGAGGGATAGTGTCCGCTTTTTTCTCGGCTCCTTCGCTTATCGCCTCAGCAAGTGTGCGGAGTTTTTTGTCTCCGTAATAAACCGCTCTCATTTTAATTGCCATAATTTTGTTCTCCTTTTAATTTATTTATTACACCGACCGAAAACGGAACGGCATAAGTTTTAAGTTAGTAAACGCGCTCCAGGTTGTTATTTGTATATTTATATTATATCAGAAAAAATGCAAAAAATCGACACTTTTTATACGGTATAAAAAATTAACAATAGGACGCACAAAAAAGAATAAAAAACAGTTAAATGTCTATTGATTTCCTGCCGAGTAAATGTTATCATATTTACCTAAGGAAAGACTTACTGAAAAAATGCGAGGAAATATCATGAGCAAAATTTCATGGAAGCCGGGGACGCTGCTGGCGCCGGTACCCTGCGTAATGGTTGGCTGCGGGAGCCTGGAAAAAGGAAATATCATGACCGTGGGTTGGACCGGGATAATTTGCACAAAGCCCGCTAAGACTTATATTTCGGTTAGAAAGAGCCGATATTCCCACGAGATAATAAAAGCAAGCAGGGAGTTCAGCGTCAATCTCACAAGCGCCGCGCTTGTAAAAGCGGCGGACTTTTGCGGAGTCAGATCGGGAAGGGACGTAGACAAATTCAAAGCGTGCTCTCTTACTCCCGAAAAGGGCAGCGTGATAGGAGCGCCTCTTATCGCAGAAAGTCCGCTTTCGATAGAATGCCGTGTTACTGACATTATCGAGCTTGGTTCGCACGACATGTTTATTGCCGATATCGTGGGCGTGGACGTGCGCGAGGATCTTGTGCGAAAAGACGGAAAGCTGACTCTTGAAAAGGCCGAGCTTGTGGCCTACTCGCACGGGGAATATTATATACTCGGCAAAAGGCTTGGAAAATTCGGCTTTTCCGTGCGCAAAAAGAAGGGAGTAAATCGGGAATAAAATTTTGTGCTTTGACGTTCTTTCAAGCGTTGATATAATATCTCAATCAAAAAGTCGCGTTTGTTTTTTTATTTTGTCATTTTGTCCAGTTTTCCACCGCGGCCCTGAAGCTTCTTAGAGTATCGTCGCAGCTTTGAGCGTCCTTGCTGTTTACAAGCAGATAAAGCTTTATCTTCGGCTCGGTACCGCTGGGTCTTATGACGACCACATTGTCGTTCTCCGTCAAAAAATAAAGCACATCCGAAACGGGAAGATCGGTCTTGGTCCTTTCTCCCGTTATTTTGTTTTCAACCGTTTCAAAGAGATAGTCGCGTATCTCTTTGACCTTCAGACCGGCGATCTCAACAGGAGGCGCTTTCCTTATTTTTTCCATAAGCTCCTTCATTTTTATACCGCCGTCGAGCCCCTTATATGTGACGTTTACGGTGCTTTCGGCGTAATAACCGTACTTTTCGAACATCGCAATAAGAGCCTCATATATCGTCATACCCTTTTTCTTATAATACGCTGTCATTTCAGTTAACAGCATTGCGGCGACTACCGAGTCCTTGTCACGTGAATACGTGCCTTTAAGATAGCCGTAGGATTCCTCAAATCCGAAGATGTAGTGACCCTTGCCGAGATCGTCGTGATTTTTTATGACCTCGCCTATAAACTTAAATCCTGTCAGCACATTATATATATCGACATTGTGCTCCCTGCATATCTTTGTCGCAAGCTCGGTCGTGACGATGGTTTTGACCGCATAAGGCGCTTTTGGCATGGTGTTTGTGTTTTCGTATGCAGTAAGGATATAGTCAAGAAGCAGCGCGCCGCACTGATTTCCCGTAAGCGGCACGAAGTTTCCGTTCTGATCGGGAGCCATGACTCCGCATCTGTCCGCGTCGGGGTCGGTTGCGATTATGAGGTCGCAGGGGGTTTTCTTTGCAAGCTCAAGAGCAAGCGTGTATCCCTCGGCGTACTCGGGGTTTGGGGAGGAAACGGTCGGAAAATCGCCGTCGCTTATCATCTGCTGCCATACGGTAAAAAGATGCTTTACGCCGCAAAGCCTGAGCACCTCGGGGACAAGGCGATATCCGGCGCCGTGCAGAGGAGTGTAGACTATGCTGAGTTCATCCGCCATTTCGGGTATGATACTGCTGTCGACGCGCTGTGCAATGACGTTTTGAATGTACTTGTCGTCGATTTCCGTACCTACGATCTGTATATCGTTGTCTTCGACCGCCTTGTCAAAGTCGACGCGCTTTACATCGTTAAAAATGTCGGTTTCTTTGATATACGAGGAAACAAGCTCCGCTTTTTCGAGCGAAAGTTGAGCGCCGTCCTCCCAGTAAACCTTATAGCCGTTGTATTCCTTGGGGTTGTGGGAGGCGGTTATGTTTATGCCCGCGATGCAGCCGAGCTCTCTTATCGCAAAGGAGAGCAGGGGCGTGGGACGCAGCGATTCAAAGAATATGACCTTTATGTTGTTTGCGGCAAGGACCTCGGCGGTGACCTTTGCAAAAAGAGAGCTGTTGTTTCTGCTGTCCCTTGCAATCACGACGCCTTTTGAGCATTTGCCCTCGGCGATTATGAGATTTGCAAGTCCCTGTGTGGCGTGGGCTACGGTGTAAACATTCATGGCGTTGCTTCCGGCGTTCATTGTTCCGCGCAGACCGCCCGTGCCGAATTCAAGATACTTGAAAAAACGGTACTCCACTTCCTTTGGATTGTTTGCGATCGATCTCAGCTCGTCCTTGGTGGCCTCATCCACCGCGTCGCTCTCCAGCCAGCGTTTATATTCTTTTAAGTAATCCATATAAAATCCTTTCTTAAGATAAAGACTTGCGCTTTCAGGCGATATCGTTTTTTATTTCGGTGAGTGCTTTTGCAAGCTGGTCGGGGCAGGATGTGCCCTTTCCGTTGCAGTCGATTCCTGCAAGTCGAGATATCGCGTCGTCTATCTTCATTCCGGCGACGAGGGCGCTTATACCTTTGGTATTGCCGTTGCAGCCGCCTATGAACTTTACTTCATATATACTTTCATTTGCGTCGTCTATTGATACTATAATCTCACGCGAACAGGTGCCTCTTGTCTTGTATGAGTAGGTTTTCATTGATTTAAATTTATACCTCCAATGAGAATATATGTTTTTAGGTTGTTTTGTTTCTAAATTTCTTTGTATATACCGTCTAAAATATATGCGGGAAGCGCAAGCTGCAAATACAGTAAAAAGGCCCCTACGTCGCAGTTGTCAAGCTCAAACAGGGTAAAGTACGATTTCTCCGAATACATGCGTACCGGCAGAGAGGTACATTCGGTACATTTAGCGCCAAGCAGCTCGGCGGCACAGAGAAATTTCCAAAGCGGACACGAACTTCCCGGGATTACCGTAAGAGCCAAACGGTTTGCTCCCTCAAATCGAGCGTTTTCGCCCGAAAGAAGGCAAAAGAACATAAAGTCCTCGTCTTGAATGGGAATCCTGCACGAGAGGGAGATATTTAACTCGTACTTTTCCGTAAAGTCAATGAATCTTGTCATGACGGAGTCCGAATAACTGCTCAAGGGAAGTATGCAGTAATCGTATTTTCCGTTGTAGACTCCCTCGCATGCCGACTCGTAGTCGTGGGTGTAATCGGCGGTCGCCTCGGGCAGATATTTTGAAAACGCGAGATAGGCAAGGTCGCTGAATCTGTTTCTGAAATAGCAGACCCTTGAGGTTGCAGGCTTCTTGGGAGCGAGCAGATCGGCGTTGTCAAGTTCTTTTGCCATATGTCTGCAAAGTAAGGCGGCGTTTTCTGTGTCAAGCAGCTCAAAAACTCCCCTGTAAAAGAGGCTGCCATCTTTCGCATTTTCGTTTACGAGGCCCGCCTGTTCCCTTAAAAGATTGAATTTTTCGGCCGTATTTTCCGAAATGAGTCCGATGGGGGTGTTTTCCTCACCGCCTATTATTAGCTTTGCAAGATCTCTTGTGTACAGCAGTCGCTTTTTAAGGGCGTTTATGATCTGCTTGTTATTTTGCTTCAGATTGTATAAGATTATATCCTGATTTTCGGATATGTCAAAAAGCTCTTCCATAGCTGCCGCAGATCCTTTTCTTGCGCATCGAGCTTATATGCCGTATGCGGTATTTGACATAAAGTTTTGATCTTTGCTTTTTGTTTTTGGCTTTTGCAAATCAGATGGAATCTTCAAGCGTTTTATAGCTCATTTCAAGGAATGAGCAAAGCTCGCTCGCGCTCAGCTGCCGTTGAGCAAGCAGAGCAAGCGACCATATTTGGGAAGCGACGCGCTCCTTCTTGTCATCCTCCGATACGCTATCAAGCTTTTTTACAAGGGGGGACGAGCTGTTGAGTATCAGTGTGGCGCCGGTCATGGCAAAGGAAGGCGTTTCCTCGCCGTTTGCCGAATAGTAGCGCATCATATCCTCATATCTGCGCATTTCCTCCGGAACGTTCAAAAGCGCGGGGACATTTTCGTTTGCAAGAGGCTCGAACTTCACGGTGAGTTTTTCGTTTTGGCTGACCTTCTTAAAGAGCGCTTCAAGCCCTTCGCTTGAGAAGGCTTCGCCCTCTCCCTTGAGAGCGCTTGCAAGATCGGCGTCTATTCTTAAAAATTTTACCTTCAGTTCTTCCTCGATAAGCGACATGAACTGCATGTCAACGGGTCCGTTCATCAGCACGACCTCGATAGACTTGTCTTCAAACATCGAGATATACTGTGCCTGAGATACCTTGTCTGTGGCGTAATATATTTTGCCTTCGTGAGTATCCTTGGCACTCTCAAGGTATTCGGCGGCGGTCACTTTCTTGTTTTTGCATGTGGTCAGAAGGATAGCGTCCTTTACTCTGTCAAAAAACTTTTTATCTCTCAGACAGCCGTATTCCACAAATATCTTGATGCTGTCCCAAAAGCCCTCGTACTTTTCGCGCTGAGTGTTGTAAAGGGAATTTAATTTGTCCGCCACCTTTTTTATTATGTGTCCGCTAACCTTTGTGACATACGAGTTGCTTTGCAGGTATGAGCGGGAGACGTTAAGAGGAAGCTCGGGGCAGTCGAGAACTCCGCGGAGCATCAGCAAATACTCGGGTATCACCTCTTTTATGTTGTCCGCGACAAAGACCTGATTGTAGTAAAGCTTGACCTGTCCTTCGATATTTTCAAACTCGGGTCTTATGGGAGGAAAGAAGAGTATGCCTTTAAAATTAAGGGGATAATCGGCGTTTATGTGTATCCAAAACAGGGGGTCCCTGTAGTCGGAAAACACCTTGTGATAAAAGTCGACGTACTCTTTATCAGTGCAGTCCGAGGCGTTTTTCAGCCAAAGCGGACATACGTCGTTGATCGGCTCCGCATCTTTTTTATCCTGCTTTTTTTGATCGTCGTTTTCTTTTTTCGATTCATCCTGTTCTTCGCCGTCGTCAAAATATATGGGAGTGGGCATAAACGCGCAGTATTTGTCAAGTATCTCGCGAATTTTGCCTTTTTTAAGATATTCCTCTCCCTCAAGGGAAAGATACATTATAACGTCGGTTCCTCTTTGTCTCTCGTTGTCGCACTTTTCAAGGGTGTAATCGCCGTTTTCCGAGCATATAAAGCGGCATGTGGGCGAACCGTCAAAGGAGCGTGATATGACCTCCACCTTGTCGGACACCATGAAAGCAGAGTAAAAGCCAAGGCCGAAGTGACCTATGATACCGTCCCCGCCGTTTTCGTTTTCATACTTTTTTATAAAGTCAGCGGCTCCCGACAGCGCTATTTTGCATAGGTAGTTTTCAATTTCTTCCTCGTTCATGCCTATACCGTTGTCCGAGACGGTCAGAGTCTTTTCGTCTGCGTCAAGCGTGACCCTGATCTCAAACTTCTCGTTTGTGTCGTCAAACTGTCCGAGCCCGGCAAGACGCCGCAGCTTTGTGACCGCGTCGCAGGCGTTTGATACTATTTCTCTTAGAAATATTTCTTTTTCGCTGTAAAGCCATTTTTTTATGACCGGGAAAATATGCTCGGTCTGTACGGATATACCGCCTTTTTTAATATTGTTTTCCTCACTCATACATTTCCTCCGAAAGGGTGCTCAACGCTCGTTTTTCACAAAATAAAGGCGCAAAAAGGCGATGGACGCCCGACTTTTATTACTTGTATAATATATATATTTTATATCAAAAATACGTTTATGTCAACAGATTGACGTGCATTTTTACAAATTAGTAGAATTTTTGGCGGCTCGGCATAAAATGCAGTAAGCCCGTTCAAATAAAAACACAAAAAAAGCGTGTTTAACTTTGAGGTATGGTGGAAAAAATAGATATAAGAAACAGGAGAGCGTGAAGATTGCCGAGCTTGACCTTACAGAGTGGACGATCTTCAAAAAGGCTCAATAAAGAAAGGTTTGGTCAAAAATAAAATGAATATAAGACGTGGTGATATATTTTACGCAGATTTGTCCCCCGTGATAGGCTCTGAGCAGGGAGGACTACGTCCGGTACTTATAGTTCAGAACGATGTGGGCAATAAATACAGTCCGACGGTCATTGCGGCTGCGATAACAAGCAGACTTTCCAAAAACAAGCTTCCCACGCATATAGATGTCTGCAGAAACGAAACCTCCGATCTTCAGACCTTCGGACTCGCAAAGGACAGCGTCATTCTTCTTGAACAGATAAGGACTTTGGACAAAAAGAGACTGAAGGAAAAGATGGGACATCTTGACGAAAGGCTTATGAAGCAGGTCAACGATGCCATAACCATAAGCTTTGGACTTGCCGCGCCGCCGCAGACTCAGGAGGAAGGAACGGATGAAGACGCGTATGCCGCCGATCTTCGCTTTACGGAAGGGGATAATCCTCAGGTGCTTGCCTGAGTGAGATAAAGCTTACAGGCAGCGCCGTAAAAAAGGCGTACGGTTTCATATATATTTATTAAAGCACCCGCTTCGCGGCAAAATGCGATAACGGGTGCTTTTTTATTTTACCTTCATTTTACCGCTTAAAACACATGCGCCGATGTTACCGCCGACTCAGCTTTTCAGCGAAAGCATGTATTCGTTCCAAAAATCGTTTCTTTGTTTGAGAAAGTCGGTAAGTATGCTAAAGTGGCCTTCGTATGTGTAATTTTTGGGCATATTCCAGTTTTTATAGGAAAGCTGCGAGCTCCATTTTTCAAAATTGTGGGTTATTGAGCTTTCAAGCTCGTCCCGGTATTTAAAGGCAAGCGCGTATATCGAGTTTTCATTATCGTTGTCAAAGAGATAAGAGTTTTTGTCGTACAGCTCGAAAAGCGCGTTTTTGAACTTGTCAAATTTCACAAGGCGGGTAAGCCAGCATTTGTTGTTTCTGTTTCCGTTAGGGATAAGGAGACTGTTGGGAGAGGCGTAAATACCGGCTGCGCGAGCCATGGAATTGTCAAAATCCCACGCGGGTCCGCCGTGGAACTTGCCGTCGTTCGGGTCATAGTAAAATCTGAAATTGACGTTTGCGTCATAATCCAGTGTGTATTCTCTGACCATCCATAAAATTGCAAACGAATCTATGTCGATATAATCGTACCAGTACTTTCCCGTTGAGGAATTGTATCCGTTGGCGTTTTGCAGGGCGGCGTCCGCTTCGTTCAGCAGATTCATGATTGCACGGTAGCTTTCAAGATCATCGGGCGCGTTTATTGTTATGGCTTGACGGCTTGCCCTCAGCCTTAACTGATTGCTGTCTGCATGATTTTCAAACTCAAGGAGATAACCTCCTTCAAGATTATCCGCAGTGGCTTCCTTTATTTCCACTTTCCCGTTTCCGGTCTCGATTTTTTCACAGAGCATGTAAAGGCCGAGATACTGACCGTTCATGTACAAATCGGTAAATACATAGTCGACGCAGTAATCCATACCCAGCTTCTTTGTGAGAGTGTATGCCAGCGCGTTTCTTATCAGTGTTCTGTCTCTGTGGTTTGCGACAAGCGACCAGCTTGCCGAGCTGCCCATTCCTTCAATGTCGACTTTTAATTTCTTATCGTAGGCATCCGATGTGTAAAGCTTTATGGCGTACCCCTTCTTTTCGTCCTCCCATGTCGCGTTTCCTCTGCCTTTGAGCGAAAAGTAGCTTTCAAAGCTTTGAGAGCGATTTTCGGAGATGTAAGCAAGGCTTCCGTAGCAATAGGTATTGTGAGCGATGTCGTGATTCATAGCGTTTATGCTGCCTTTGCTTTCGTCTATTTGCAGATAGAGCACGTTTGCGGACGAGCAAACGAATCTGTATTTTTGTACCTGAGTTTTTCCCGACGGGTCGGTGAAAATTGCCTCCAGTTCTCCCTTGTCCGAGGCGCTTGCCGTAAACTTACAGGAGCTGTTAATCGTACGGTCGTTTACTTTGAGGGTGTATCCCGAACCGAGAGTGCACGAAAGCTCAAGAGAGGTAAGATCGCTTCCTTTTGGAAGATAGAAGGTATAGCTTCCGTTTGAAATCATCGGAGGTATCTCTGTGCCGTTTACAAGACAATTGAGCGAGCAGAAGTCGTTTTCCATTGAGAGCGTGACGCCGGGAGAGGGCATTTTGAAGGAAATCTCTCCGCTTTTTCCGTCAAGATGTACGGTTTCTCCCGTACTAAGGAATATTTCCGTATCTATCTTCTTTTTTTCATTTGTACGAAAAACTCTTACTTCTTGCTTTTCAAGGTCGCAGGAAAAATATATGTCGCTGTCAAGCTCGCTTGAAAGAGATATGGCAGAACCGTTCGGGAAAACGACCTTTGCGCCCCTCTCAATGCATATATTGGCGTAAGAAGTAAGGGCTGCATGGGAAAGATCGAGAGTGCAGTTGTTTATAACTATTCTTCCCCCCATACAGGTGCGGTAATCGCTGAACAGCGAGAGTATGTCCGAGGTTTTCCCGTCGACCCCCATTAGCCTTAAGGTGGAACAAGCGTTGTAATTCATGTTATCTTCATTCATTCCGCTGTTGTTGTTGAGGGTGACCGAGTTTTTCGAGGAAAGAGTGTTTTGGCCTTTGATGAAAAGAGTTACATCGAGATTCGGGGAAGAAATATAGAAAGCGGACCCGTTGTCGATATATAAGGAAAGCTCACTCATAAGCAAATCGGCTTTGCGCACCTTCATTTTTGAAGAGTCAAGGTGAAGCCTGCCCGTGTTGTTGTAATATCCGTTGTAGCCCTCCACGTATCTTTTCGCGGCGCTGCTGTACGACGTCGGGCAATAATCGTGTCCTTTTATCTTTGAAAAATTAGAAATGCTTTTTATATATTGAGGGACAGACGTTGGGGCGGCTTTGGGATGAGTGACTTTGTTTTGGGAGGGGGTATTATTTACCTCGGGTTCCTTGTCATCGGAATCGTTTGAGGTCATACTCGTCCCGTCGGTCACGCTTTGCGAGCCGTCGGTATTCCCGCCCTTTTTCGAAGAACATGATACCGAAAGGGAAAAAATGAGCAAAAGCGAAATTAAAGATATAAGTCGGTGTGTCTTTTTTTGCATAGATGAGTCTCCGTCTTTTTATTGAAGGGACGGCAAGGCCGCCGTCCCTTATGCCGCGTCGCGTGATTTTTATTTTATCTTATTTTCTTATTTTTTCTTATTTTTATTTACGGCACATTTGACCGTCATATTCCATTGCCGAGGAACTCTCGGGATGTATTATGATTCTGTCTATTACCATACCGTCCTCGCGTCCCATGACGGTGAGCGTTGTCTCGCCCGCGTTCACCGTGTAAGAACCGATCTTCTGCCATACAAAACCGTCCGTCGCGTCAAGATCGTTGACAACGAGCGCCGCCCTGCCGCCAAGCGACATTATTATTGAGTCGTCGTCCAGTCCCGAGCATTTGATAAGCGCCCATATGGAATATGTGTCCTTTTCGGGAATTTCGACGGTGAAGTTCATCTTCGCGCTTTGACTTCCCGTCAGACTTGTCGAAGAATAGCTTGAGCCGGTGTTGGGTCCGAAGAACATGGCGTCCCCGTAAATGCCGGCGACCTTGGACCAGGTAAATCCTTTGTTGTCGGTACTTTCCGAGGTGTTTGCAAATTCCGACTGCTCAAGAGCGCTCTCAACGTCTATAATTATGTTTCCTTTATCGCTCGGCATAAATACACTGCCGCTTACACTGCTGTCTGAATATTGGTAAATCTCAATACTTCCGACAATCCATTCTCCCGAGAAAGTTAGGCTTATTATGCCGTTTTCGTCGGATTTTGCCGTAAAGCTGTAGTGACAGACCTTCTTGCCCGAAACGTTTATCTTGTCAAGAAGCACGTTCTGGCCGCTTGATATCTTCATATCGGAGGCTGAAAGCGTTCCCGCCGGGTCTCCCACGGATACCGTGAAGGAGAGCATGACATTTGCGGGCACTTTGAGCATGAGCGTTGCTTGTGAATCTTTGTAAATAAATCCGTTGTCTATTACGGGGCTCTTAGATTCGCTTGTGCGCGTATATGCGGTCAGCCCTTCGGCGGATACCCACTCCCAGCCGTCCTTGTCAAGTGAGCCCTTGTTTGGGCTTACCCGCGTGTAGCCCGATTGGAGCGGGCCGGAGGCGCTTGTGAAGTCGAGAAGATTTGAGTATTTTATCCACGTAACATCTTCAAATGACGTCTCGGGAAGAGCGCCTGCTTCGGGACGGGTCCATGAGATGGTGTTGAAGGTTTCCGGGGAGTTGAGACGTGAGACTACGTACGGATCTTGGTTAAACACGATCATATCGAATGCCTGAAGGGAATTGATCATGTATATCCGAAGGGTGTGCCATCCCGGTTCGTCTATTGTTATATTCATTCTGAGCTGCTCAATGTGCATCTTGATCATGTTGCCCCAAGCGCTGTGATCTGCGTCGTCCGCGGTCGTTGTGCCGGAGAGAATATTTACGGGCGAGTCGTCAAGAGACCATCCCGTGCTGCAATATGAGCGCCCCTGTGCCGATTCGTTAAGGGTTGGCAGCCTGTAGAAAATGCCGTAGTACGTTCCCGTGTTCGTGAAATAAATCTTATATTCAAGATAAGGAGCATTTTTTGAAAGAGAGGATGTAGAAAGCCGCACGTTTTCAAAACCGTTGTTGTTTTGCGAGAAGGCGCTCATAACGCCGCCGCTTCTGCCAAGTCCGTCGATATATTTCCACTCGAAGGAGCTGTTTGCGACGTTAGAGGTATAGTGTTCCGCTTCGATTGAGACAAGGCCGTTTTCCTCGTAATAACCTTTTATGTCCTGTGTCGACGGGTCAAGAGCGTGCTTTGTCGCGCTGATATTCACGCTTTGTGATAAATTTGCGCCGCTTGACAGTGTGATTGCGTCGTTCTTTGTTTCTCCCGCTGTGAAACCGTCCCAATCGATAGAGAGATAAAAGCGCTTTTCAACGTCGATGTTTCCTTCGTAAACAACATATGTTCCGTTTTCATTACCGGCAAGACGGTTGCCGTCGCCGTCGGTGATTATGACGTATGAAGGAGCAGTGAGCGCAAAGCTTCCTCCGGCGCTGCCCATGCTGAATATGTCCATAAAGCGGATGTTGTCGTTAAGACTTCCGAAACGCAGAGTTACCTCGTCTGTGAGCAAAGTCTGACCTTCGACCGCAAAACCGAGCGTTCCCGACGCTTGCCATTCTGAGGCACGCTTCACCAAAGGAGCGCCCTCCGGCATGGGTATCGCGCTGTTGTAAGGATTCATTATCTTGTTCCATTTGCCGCCGGCAAGAGTGTTGTTGTAGTATTCAACCTCGTCGAGTATCTTGAAATACGCGCTCTCGCTGAGATCGGCGTATATATTTGCCGCGGCATAGCGCCCCTGATTATAGCACAGCTCGTTCATATATCGGTATACGTGCTTTTCTATACTGAGCAGATAGGAATAAATTGTGTAATGGAATAACTCGTAGAAGGAGTCTTTCTTTTCCTCGGGCAGTGAATTATAAAGGACGAGCGACTGATTGTATATCTTTGTCAGATTGTTAAGAACCCTTAAGCCTTCGCTGCCGTAATTTACGACGCTGTATACGTTGTTATTGTTGTTTGTATGCTTGTCGATTATCTCGGGATAATAGTTGCGCATCATCTGATAGAAATCGGTGAGAGAGGCCGCGAACATCTTTGAGGCGTCCTCGTCAAAACCGAAATTCTGATATAAAAACTTCACCGTATATTCCTCGGTGTTGTCTTCGGTGTGCGAATCCACATCCCAAGAGAGATCCATAAAATATTCCACCTTAAATTCGGCTGGTTTTATGTCTCCGACGTTGAGTATCCACATGTCGTCGTTTCCGGTGTAGTAGCATTTTCTCATTTCCTCTGCTATTATCTGAAGCGGCGTGTTGCTCAGCCACAGGTAGCTTGCCGGACGTCCCCAGTATGAAACGTGATAGTACATGCCGAAGCTTTGGTATTTTTCAAGGTCTTTTTCTGAAACAAAGGAGCGAACATATCCGTGATTGTCGTCGGCGTACATAAGACAGGTGTCCGACGGAAGACCGATATCGTACTTAAAGTACTCGGCGGCCTCCTTGTAAACGCAGTAGGCTGTTTGGAATTTTATCGCCTCGCCCGTCTCTTCCTCATATTTCTTTTCGTACTTTTCAAGTATCTCAAGCTGGGCAAGTACCGCCTTCTTTACAACGGTCGCCTTTCCCCTGTAGGAGGTGTCCGATAGGGCGGAGCAGTTGATTCCCGAATCATGGACTCCGCGCAGCCCTATCATGTAGATGTTTTCAAATTTGTAGTTTTCGGCGACTCTTTCTTCCCAGTATGCGTTCATCGCCTCGGCGTTTACCGTGTAATCGTAAGAATTGTACCAGCTTCCGCCCACCATGCGCAGATTATACTTTCCCTGATTTGCAACACACCAGTCGACCCATTCTCCCTCGTTGTCTCTGAGCATCATTTCACAGTGGCTCGCGGACATTATGATACCGTAAGAGTCGGCAAGTTCGGCGTTGTAGGAAATGCCTGTATCGGGGTTTTTGTATTTGTTGAAGGCGTCGGAAGCGGCGTGCATCGCAGGCCAAAGAGTGTTTGCCTTCAGGCGAAGCAGCAGCTCAAATACGTGTGCATAAGCCTGCGGGTTGGGTGTTCCGGGACTTTTCTTGCTCAAAAACCGAGAGGTCCAAGCGGTAAAATTTTCTTCGTCGTTGAGAAAAATTCCACGGTACTTCACATCGGGCATAGTTGTTTGCACGAGTGAACTCAGGGGCAGCTCGATTTTGTCCTTATGCTCTGTTGCGACGTCGGCCCAGTAGTACCAGGGAGAAACGCCTATCTGCTCGGACAGCTCGTAGGTTCCGTATATTGTGCCTCTTTTGTCGCTTCCGGCGATCACAATGGCGCGCGAAAGATCACTTGTGGGATTATCGACCGCAATAATGGAATAGGCTTCCCATTTTCCCTTGATACCTTCGAGATCGATTATTCCTTCGTCGTTCAGCGAGTCGATAAGCTCGCTGTGGCCAAGCGTTCCGATTATTATTCCGATTCCAGCGTCCGCAAGAGCGTCGGCAGTGTTTACCGTTGCCGCCCTTTCTCCGGTGACTCTTTCAAAATCCGCGGCAAGATCGCCGACGGCTCTGACGGTCTGCTTGTAATCGTTTGCGTCGACATATATGACCGGCTTTACCGACGAGTCGTAAAGCAGTATCTTTTCGCCCTTATATGCGAATTCTTCGGGATTCTTTCTGTCTTTTAACGTCGTTTGCGAGTCGTTTTGCTTATTTGATTTACATGAGGCAAGAAGAAGAGGACATATCATAAGCAAAGCAAGCGCAAAGGAGATAACGGACATTATGTTCGGCTTTTGGTGCTTTTTCATCTTTTTTCCCCCGTTTAAATTTATATTATATGAGTAAGAAGCTGACTGACGGTTGGTATATTGCATAATATCGCATAAGGGTACGATGCACCATTTTATTATTTTATTACTTAATACCATTATATCAAAATGTAATTGTTTTTTGTTTTATATTGCAATATAATAATTTTAAAATTGTACAAAAAGTACAAATGACAAGGTGCGCCGCTATGTTTTTATGTTTATTCTTATCATACTGTTATGATTAGATTATATCGGTTTTAACGGTTTTGGAAGCCGTAAAAGGGCAAAGGGGCTGTAAAAAAACAGCCGAAAAAAAACGACTGCAAGGCATCCGAAGGGATAGCCAAGCAGTCGTTTTTGTGGTATAATTGAATTGTGAACAAACAAAAAAACCACGAAATATATTATACACCATATCAATTAAAATTGCCACTGGAAATTGAAAAAATAATAGAAATTTCCGATCCGGTATATACAT
>CANPZU010000036.1 GCA_947588825.1 uncultured Clostridia bacterium | reverse complement strand
TTTGCAAGCTATAACCTCTTTGCCTATTGCCTGAATAATCCTGTAAATCGAACCGATGTAAATGGTAACTGGTCGCTGCCGAACTGGGCGAAGATTGCGATAGGAGCGGCTGTGATTGTTGCGGCAGTAGCCGTAACAGTTGCAACCGGTGGTGCAGCTGCGGGAACGGTTGCTGCAGCGATACATTGTGTCGCAGCAGGTGCTGCTCAGGGTGCGATCATCGGAGCGGTGAGCGGCGCAGTTTCGGGAGCAGTAACAGGAGCAATCACACATCGAATACAAACAGGAAGCTGGAGCGGTGCAGGACAAGCAGCATTGGACGGCGCTGCCACGGGCTTTATGACCGGCGCAATTACCGGCGCAATTGAAGGCGGTATAACGAGCAGTGTGTGCTTTGTTGCGGGGACAGCGGTACTAACATCTGTCGGACATGTAGCCATTGAGGATATACATGCCGGAGACAAAGTTTGGTCAGAAAACCCGGAAACCGGCGAGAAAGAGCTTAAAAAGGTTGTTCAGACATTTGTTAACGAAACGGATGAACTGGTTCATGTATTTGCAAATGGAGAAGAAATAATTACAACGCCTGAGCATCCTTTTTATGTGCCGACAAAGGGTTGGACTGGTGCCATTTATCTTCGCGCAGGTGACATTCTTGTTCTTCAAAGTGGAAAATACGCTATTGTAGAGAAAACACAACATGAGCTGCTGGAATCGCCTATCAAGGTGTATAACTTTGAAGTCGCTGATTTTCATACATATTTCGTGGGCGATTCGTCAATACTCGTTCATAATGTATGCGGCGTCAAAAACACGCCGGATCAAGATGCCGTTATACAATTAGCAAAGGAAAATAAAAAAGGCATTTCAATGGATGATGCAAAGACTCTCGTTGAATGGGCAAAAGAATATAATTTACCCGGAAACCCTCGAATAGATATGGGTCATATCGGACGTGGAATAGTAAGTCAAGGGCCTCATGCACATATTGGTCCTGTAAACCACATTCCAATATTTTGAAGGTGCGAAAATGAAAAACAAATTATTTAAAAACGGGTTCATAATTAAGTCCTTTATGGAACGAGATTGTCAGAATAAATTAAAAAACTATTCTGGCATTGGTCGCTACATTACTTGGCCTTTAGAAGGCTTATCAGATGATACTTCAGTTAATTTGACTAACGAAGCTGAAGAAAGGTGGTTTGGATATCAGGATAAGAGATTATGGGTAGTGCCTGATTTGAATTATTTGCAAAGATATGAGCAACATTGTAAAGATTTAAATATCTCAACCTTTTGTTTGCAGATAGAAAGTACGAATCCCGATGTTACTACGGCGATAAATCTCTCGGTAAAAAAAGTGTTGGGTTTTGATTATGCTGATGCTGATATGACAACTTCCTGCCTGTATGATGATCTTACCATGGATGAAGATACTGTTAAAGCCAACTTTAAAACGATTATGCGTAAACTTAATCAATATGGATTAGCAGAATCAATTGAAGAAATACAACATTATTTAGCTATAAGAAACAAACTAATTAAAGCGGGATATGATATGGAGGAGTATTATTGTCCCACTATTGTAAAGTTAACGCATGTAATAATTAATAAAAATTAGTCTTGTTTTTATTAGCTGCACTATCCCGGCAAGCATCGCCGCCCCGTTACCGCGGCACTTGTCAGGAATATTCCTGAAATCTTTAAGGGCTTGGGAGTATCCCAACAACTTTGCCTTTTGGGGACAAAAAGCGATGCTTGGCGGTACATATCACAAATCCCGCCGATAAAAAACGCCCAAAGGGGCGGCTCGAGTTTTACTGTGTATCCGGCCGTTATTATGATCCTGCGATCGGTCGGTGGATTAATGCAGATGGTTTTGTTTCTACGGGACAAGGTATATATGGAATTTATCAAGCAGCACAGGCTCCGGCTATTTCTATTCCGAAGGCCGAAGAAAAATCAGAGGCTATAGTTATTCCAAAGGAACCTGACAGTCCTGTGATTTTCCCAGCTGATCCAAACACTTTTAATCCTGTTGGATTAGTTAAAGTGCCTAAAGCCGGGACAACTAACGGAACATTTATTAGTTGGATGGATCCACTCACAAATACTGAAGTGTTTCGATGGGATGAAAATCCTAATTATTCAAATGGGCCACATTACCATATACACGGAACAGGACATTATTACCCAGGAATGATTGTGCCTGAACCTTACGCAACAATCTATTTCACATACAAATAATCGGGGGATACAATGCCGAGATTTAACAAAAACAATACAAAAGAATTAAAAGAGTTTTTATACAACAGTTATGTTCATGATGCAAAATTGAAAAATGTCAAATATAACTGTAGAGAAGATAGCATTAAAATTGAATTATTTAATCCAATTTTTGATGTTAAGATTGACTTAACCTTCCTCAATATAGGAGTTGCACTTGCAATTAAAGGTGAATGGTCTGGAAATCGTGAGACAATCATTTCACTAACAATGGAAGAAGATTTTTCATACTTGCAGAATTATCTCTTAAAGTACAATGAACATATGGAAGACTCTCTTTACCTACTGTTTCAAATGTTTTCCGGAGATGAATTGCATATTGTATCAAAAGAAGTAATTGCTGAGACTATTGGGTAATGTAGAATTGTTGATTTATTAAATGCATCATCCCAGCAGGTATCGCCGCCCCGTTACCGCGGCACTTGTCAGAAATATTCCTGAAACCTTCAAGGGCTTACCATCCCAAAACCTTGTCTTTTGTCCCCAAAAGGCGATGCTTGGCGGTACATAGCACAAATCCCGCCGATAAAAAATGCCAAAAGGGGCGGCTCCTCCGAGTACATAACAAAGGCCGAGACGGGGTTTTACTAACTCAACAGCAGATATTATGACCCGGCAACCGAAAGGTTCAAAAATGAGGGCTCTTACATGTCCACAGTTCGGGACTTTATCGGGTACAAACGAATGGTCATTATTCACATTATCATGTTATCGGACATGATTTTGGAAAGTACAAAGCTTTTCACTTTTGGTTTGGAAGGAGGCACTAACCATGAATTGCGATAAAAAATCGATGAAAAGATATGAGTTCAAAGACAGTTTATACGATCCTTGGAGCAACACGGAAAAAAGCTGCGATATAGACGGGGAAAACTATAAGAAGCTTATAATGTTATGCGCCCAATACTGCTCTTTTATTTCCTTTGAGTATATGCTTTGGGGTAAAGACGAGGTGTCTCAAGAGAAAAAGGACATGCTTGAACCTTTTCGTATAGAGCGCCCCGGGGTATTGCGCACAATGCGCCTGATTGGGACGAAAAACTCGGCGTGAGATATTATCGCCTTTGCCCTCGGCTGTGCGAAATACTCATTTGCTCTGCAAAAAGTATTTTTGAGTGGTATCAGATAATAGGTGAGTACAATAACCCCGAAAACCCCACCTTTTACCGCCCGGACGGAAGCGTGTTTCTTGAATCGAATATTCATGAGGGCGAGCTTATACTTTATGTAAATGAGGATGAGGATGTGTCCGAAGTTGTTTCCCTTCCCGGATGGAGTGCTGTTTCAAGAAGATACTTTTTAAGATATGACTGCGATGTTGCTGAATGTATAAAAAGGGCAGAAAGGCTTTTTGGTGTCTGCCGCAGATATTGTAAGTATTTTTCGCTGAGCTATCCCAAAAGGCCGATTGAGGGAAGGACAAGCTTTGTTGAAAGCAGCCTCGCTCCCTTTGCTGTAGATCATCCAGCCATTATCCCGCCGTATTATGGTGACGACACATATGCAAACAGACCCAAGTATTATCTTTTGAGCGATGAATGCTTTGCCGAGCTTATCAAGATACTGAACAGTCGGGAACTTGAGCTTTCAGAACTGCTTGAATCAAATAATCGCATCTGCCCCGAAAACCCCACTTTTTACCGTCCTGACGGCAGCAGACTGTTTATTGGCGCCGTGTTTATGTCTGACGCACGGCTCTACCCTCTTGAAAACGAGGACGTATCGGAACTCGGGGGTATAGAATTTTAAAGTACCTTTTAATTTCAGAAGATTATAATCGCTAAAATAGCCGAAGTTGTAATCATCAAAATTATTTGAATTACGAATTGCCAAATGGTTGGTGCGCAGAAAAAGCGAAAGAAAATCTCCTGATATATAATCCAAAGGGTGAGGGCTCTATAACTGTTTCTTTTTTTAATATAATGGTTTTTATTCTTTTAAACAGTTTATCATTCAAATCACAAATCTTCGCACCAAAATTTGCGTCTTAAATTTCTCTTATTTTCCTTTATACATTCTTCCCGATTCCCAATGATCATACAGCCTGCGGCGCACGAATCGATTAAACAGAAGATAAACACCGAAGATAATTACAAATTCGAGGACAAAATCAATAATGTAATAGGGTGAATAGAGGATATACACGGTATATCGAAAAACAAGCACTATAAATAAAGCAACCAAAAATACAATCGTATCCTGCTTCACGATCTTCGTTTTCTTCAAGTAGGAGCTCAAATTTGCGCTGTTGTATTCGTGTTCCGAAAAGTGTGCAAGAAAACGTCGTTTTTCCTCGGCGTTTTCTCTCAATCCCCAATAAAGCGGAAGTGTTGTGCATATGCCTATCACGATTGTTGTGGTAATACTCGCTATGATATAAGTCAAGTTGCTGTCACCCATAAAAGATGCAAACACCGACATAATCACATTAAAGATAAACCAGCCCCTTAACACATTCATCACGATCAATGTGACAACGATTATGCCAAATCGAAAGAGCTTTTCTGATTTCATTGAGTTTCCTCCTTTATTTGACTATATAAACATTTTAGGACATTTTTCTTAGCTATACTATACACCATTATTTCGAACTTGTCAATGTATTTTAATTATCCCTTTCCTTATATGCCCAATATCTTGATGCTTCAGGTAAATCATTTGAAAATAATATTCATTACTACAATACTTTTTTATAACACGCATAAATTCCCAGACTGAATTCCACTCTAAAATTTACAGTGAAATTCCCTTTTTATAATACATTATAAATTGCAATATCAAATAGGACAGTTTAAAAAATAAAATCTACGAAGAAGAAATAAAACAGCGTGATTATTTATGACGGAGATGATCAAAAGAAGAAACAACGGTAATTGGAAAAATGTTATTTTATTCATATTTTGCGTAATTACGCTTATAGTACATATAAAAAATAATCGCCTGCTCTGCCCTTTTTATTATCACTGTGCGGCAAGGGGTTGTTGCAAATGTAATTTTGCGACAGCCCTCTTTTTTTGTTTATTCATTAGTTTCATTAGTTTCATTAGTTTTCTTTGTCATTGCCCTCCAAATATAAGAACCTTTCGCCAATAAAAAATCAATGACGACTAACAAATTTAAAACAGCTTTTATACTTTTATAAATTCGAATGCTTTGTAATAAGCCTATTGTGTGATGAGCGTGATCGGTTCTCCGCCTTCATATGTTTTTAACTTTGTTTGACATTTTGCATATTATTATATCAAAGAGCTGTTTATTACGGCTTCTTTGTTTTTAATATATTAAATATTAAGTCAATAAAAAAAGATGAAGCAAACTTCATTGTGAAGCAAGGTGGTCATCTCAGATGAATATCAACGAAAGTAAAATCGCCGTGATCGGCGGCGATTCACGTATGCTTTATGCGGCAAACTGTTTTGCACTGGCGGGATACGAATGCGCGGTGTATGCAAACAACGCCGTGTTTGCGGAAAATGCGGAATATACAAAAGCCATGACATTGAGCGATGCGCTCACAAAAAGCGATATTGTCATCCTGCCGATTCCCCTATCTCGGGACGGCTACTCGCTGAACGCCCCGTTTTGCGATCACAGACTGTTTTTCAGGGATATTATAAAATTTATTCCCGACACGGCGACTGTATGCGCGGGACTTACGGGAGAGATTTTCGAGGGTTGTGATTTTTCGGTGCTCGACTATGGCAGCGATGAATATTTCTGTAGGCAAAACGCAAGGTACACGGTGGAAGGAGCGCTGTCTATCGCGGCGGATAAAAGTCATGTGGCGATATGCTCTTCAAAATGCTGTATTTTCGGTTTCGGTAGAATAGGAAAATATCTTGCCAAAGCACTTGATGCGCTTGGCGCAGAGGTCGTTGTTTTTGCAAGAAGCGAGAAAGACAGAGCGTTTATCGAATATTGCGGATACGATTATGAGCCTTACACAAATACGGAAAAGGTGCTTTGCGATTGTGATTTTCTCTTTAACACCGTGCCCGACAAGCAAATATGCGAACACTTCAGATACGCAAAGAGGCAAAGCGCTCTCATTATTGAGCTTGCGGGAGTGTCAAAGTCCCATGAAAACATCATAAACGCCCCCTCTCTTCCTGCGCTCTACAGTCCGAAAAGCGCGGGAACGCTTATTTATCGGACGGTAAAAAGATGTCTTTTCGACAAAGAGCAGGTGGAACGATGAAAATAGGATACGCCCTTTGCGGTTCCTTCTGCACCGTGAAAAAATCCATAGTCGTACTTGAGGAACTGGCAAAAAAATATGAAATACTTCCGATATTCAGCCCGGCCTTTCAGGCCTTTGACACAAGGTTCGGAAAGGCATCGAGCTTTATCGAAAGCATTGAAAATATATGCGGCAAAAAAGGAATCCGCACCATTCCCGAGGCCGAGGCCTTAGGTCCGTCAATTAAGCTTGACGCCCTTATTATTTCGCCCTGCACCGGAAACACTCTCGCCAAAATGGCATGCGCGATAACCGACACGCCTGTAACAATGGCGGCAAAAGCGCATCTGCGCAACAATCGCCCTTTGGTAATAGCTCTTGCCACAAACGACGCGCTTTCCGGCAATCTTCAAAACATCGGCATCATGCTCTCGCGTAAAAACGTTTTCTTTGTCCCGTTGGGTCAAGACGACCCCATTGCAAAGCCCGCCTCTCTTGTTTGCGACTTTTCGATGATCGGGGAAACGCTCATGCTCGCGCTTGACGGAAAGCAAATTCAACCGCTCTTGAAATAACGCCAAAATTAAAGACCCGCCGGGAATGTCTCCATACCTTGCGGGTCTTTCTTTACGCTATTGCATATATTACCGCCTGTGCGGCTTTTTTATCAGTGGATTATATATCTTTCGGTATCTTTATCAAAGATGTGAACTCTTGATGTATCAACGGCAATCTTTATCACATCTCCGGATCTTGTAGTGCTGCTGGGCGAAACGCGCGCGACAAAGTTCTGTTCCTCAGAGGTGAAGTACAGATAAATCTCCGAACCCATAAGCTCGGTGACATCGACCGTTGCGGTGATAAGCGAGTCGGGCATTCTCTCGATGGAAGCAGCGTCGTCATGCAGGCACTCGGGACGAATACCCATAACGATTTCTTTTCCTATGTAATCCTTGAGAGCGGGATCGTTGGCCTTCTCGGCGGGAAGCTTTATCATGTTTGCGCCCCAACTGATATAAACGTCGCCATTCTTGTCAACAAGAGTAGCTTCAACGCAATTCATCTGAGGAGTTCCTATAAACTGTGCGACAAAGAGGTTGCAGGGCAGATCGTACAGATTCTGAGGAGTGTCGACCTGCTGGATAATACCATCCTTCATAACCACGATACGAGTCGCCATCGTCATAGCCTCGACCTGGTCGTGAGTAACGTATACGAATGTGGTTCCAAGTCTCTTGTGGAGCTTTGTAAGCTCTGTTCTCATGGCAGCACGAAGCTTTGCGTCGAGGTTGGAAAGAGGCTCGTCAAGAAGGAATACCTTCGGGTTACGAACGATAGCGCGTCCGAGAGCCACACGCTGTTTCTGACCGCCCGAAAGCTGCTTCGGACGTCTGTCAAGAAGGTGGGTTATATCAAGAATCTTTGCGGCCTGCTCGACCTTTCTCTTAATCTCCTCTTTGGGAACCTTGCGAAGCTTAAGACCGAAGGCCATGTTGTCAAAAACGGTCATATGAGGGTATAGAGCGTAGTTTTGGAACACCATCGCAATATCTCTGTCCTTAGGTGCGATATCGTTTACGAGTCTGTCTCCGATAAAGAGCTCGCCTTCGGTAATCTCCTCAAGTCCGGCGATCATTCGCAGGGTGGTCGACTTTCCGCATCCGGAAGGTCCGACAAAAATGATGAATTCCTTGTCCTTGACTTCAAGACAGAAATCGGACACGGCGGTGACTCCGCCGGGATACTTTTTGTAAATGTGTCTGAATGATAAACTTGCCATTTTACCTCCTGAATCGCGTACGCCGCAGAGCATACCGATAATTCGTATTTGTTATTTGTTGTTTACTATTTTAGCACACAAATGCGATTTTTTGTAGTCGCTCTCTTCCCAAAATTGCACTTCTTCTTTTGTACAGTTTGCACAATATATGGGCGTTTTCATATCCCTCAAGCCCAAATTTCAAAGGCAAATATTTTAATATATTAAAATTCACTTTAAGACACACTCATTCAGAGCGCTTACCTCATCCTTTGTCAAATGTCGATACTCGCCGCATTCAAGGCCCTGATCGAGAATAATGGGACCGAAGCTCACTCTTTTTAGAAAAGTCACGCGATTTAACAGGGCCGCGAGCATAAGCTTTATTTGGTGGTACTTCCCTTCGCTTATTGTTATATACCCTTCCTGCTCGCTTATCATGTCGACTTTGCTTGGCATTGTGACATAGCCCCCTATGTCAACTCCGCTCTCCAGTTTTTGAATGTCGGAAAGAGAAAGCGGACGTTCGACTGTAAAATAATATCTTTTTTGAACGTGGAATTTCGGAGAAAGAAGAAAATGAGACAGAGGACCGTTATTTGTCAGTATCAAAAGTCCCTCGGTGTTTTTATCAAGTCTTCCGCAGGGAAAAAGCCCTTGTCTTTTCAGCTCGCTTGGCAGAAGGTCAAGCACGGTTCTCTCCATAGGATCGTTTGTGGCGCTTACTACCCCTTGAGGCTTATTGAGCATAATATATGTAAAGCGGCGATAGACGATTCTCTCACCGCAAAACATCACATCGTCCTTTTCAGGATCAACGTTATACGACCGGTCTTTGACTTCAAGACCGTTTACTTTGACATTTCCTGAAAGCACGGCCTTACCCGCTTCTTTTCTCGTGCACCTGCCCGTATCGGCAAGCATTTTATCAAGCCTCATAAGGCGCAACCTCACAAAGTGTTATCTGACAAGATACAGAATAAGTCCCGCCGCGCCTCCCACGACAATAAGTGTGGCAAGAAAGCCCGTGATAAAATCACGAAAACAGCCCATATCTTTTCTCCTATTATATCACAAAGCTTCGGGTTTGTAAATCCCCGATCATAGTTTGCTCAGCGATCTTTTTACATATACACGACCATGCGCTCTCTTCTCTTTTTATATTTTATGATTTAATATTTCATAACCTTATCCGCGCTGCGCGAATTCGCCACAGACAGAAAAATCGCGCCGGCATTAAAAAATTTAAACGCGGCGCTTTATTCTTTTTCAGATGCATTTGACATTGCATGATAACACAAGAGGAGAGTTATCTTCTCTTGTTTTTTATCTTTTATCTTTTATCCATATATTTGCTGAGTGCCGAGCGCCTTTTTTTCACGGCGCTGCGCGTATTTTTATTTGACGAAGCGGGAATAAGGCTTACAAGACCGATAATTATCGCCGCCATGAGAAAAACTCCGAGACGCGCGCCGATTGAAATTTCACTTTCCTTACCCGCGATAAGGGAAAGTAAAGCAAGAACGGCCGAATAAAGCAATCCGCTTACAAACGCCCCTCCGAGCCCTATACCGTTCTTCCTTGCAAGCAAGGCGCATACCAGCGTTCCGATTCCTATTCCAATAAATCCGAAATAGAGCGGTATGCCCTCGGTGCTACGGAAATTCATAAGAACCGCGCTCGACAAAGCAAGAAACAAAATCGCCGCGGCATGGCCGCCGAGGGAAGAAAAAAGTATTTTTGAAATCAGACTTTTATTCATATTGCAAAGACACCTTTCCGATTTTGATGGCGGCAAGCGCCGACATCTGCAAGCAAAGTCTTGCAGGCAAAAAGAAAAAAGAACAAGACCGCCCGTTACGATAACACTTTATGCGGGCGATCCTTTATTTATTCTTCGCTTCTTTGCGCTTTATTTGTTTTTCTTCTTCTTTTTTTCTTTATCCGGCTTGGTATTTACCGCCTCGGCGCTCTCTTCAGCCTCCGACGCGTCGGTCTCGGGTGCCTTAAGCTCTTCCTTTGCCTCCTCCTTTTCCTCGGGAGGCGCAACGGTTGCCGCCGCCGGTACATCCACCTGCTTTACGGCGCTTTTAAGAATACGTATTTTGGTTCCGTCTCTTCCCGTCTCGATTATGCATGTGGGGTCCTTGATGCTGACTATCTTTCCTATGATTCCGCCTATGGTAGTGATTTCGTCGCCCACCCTGAGGCTGTTTCTCATTGCCGCTGTTTCCTTCTCCTGCTTCTTCTGAGGACGAATCATAAAAAAGTAGAAGATTACAACCACGGCGACAAGCATTATAAGGGTGAAAAGTCCCTGACCTGAGGTGTCAGCAGCGGCTAAAAAAATAAGTGTGTTCATTTTTCGACTCCTTAATTTGATATTATTATATATTGTTTATAGCTTATATTGTTCAATTGGCCTTCGATATTTTTTCGATCGCCTTGTTGGAACCAATTAGAATAATGATGTCCTGCTTGCCGAACGGTTTATCCGGCGAAAAAGATATGTCGATCTTGCCGGTTTGAGAGTCGCGCACGGCGATAACGTTTATTCCGTATTTTTTTCTTATGTCAAGCTGTATCATGTTGAAACCGACCCAATTTTTCGGAATCTTGCGCTCCACAATCGAATACTCGTCCGAAAAGCGAAGGTATTCGAGCACGTCGTGCTTGTCAATAATATTTGCAAAACGCTCGCCCATGTCCCTTTCCGGAAAAATTATGCGGTCCACTCCCAATTTTTGAAGCACCTTGTACTCTATGTCACTGTTTGCTCTTGCTATGACCCGCCGTATCCCCATCTCGCGAAGCTGCATGGATATTATTACGGTCTCGTGTATCCTGTCTGAAAAGCAAATGACTGCGGTGTCATAGTTACGCACGCCCGCTTCTCTTAACACATTTTCATCTGTTGCGTCACCGATCACGGCGTCGGTGACAAACTGCGCTATCTTATTTATATTTTCTTCCCTATCGTCTATTACAAGGACCTGATGTCCGCTCTCGGCAAGTTCTACGGCAACAGTCTGACCGAAACGGCCAAGACCTATTATGCAAAATGACTCCACAAGAATCGCCTCCAATATAAAAAATTAAATAAATATTTTTAATTTAACCGTCATTTCTCCGCTAACCTATCATAAAGTGCGCTTCCGGGTAATCTATAAAATCTTTTGAGCGAGCGGATTTTGAGGCCAGCGAGAGCAACACGGTGAGAATACCTACTCTGCCCAAAAACATAAGCAGCATTATAATCACCTTGCAAAACAAATTCAGCCCTGCGGTAACCCCCAATGTCAACCCTACGGTTGCGTAAGCCGAAACAGACTCGTAAAGGGCCTGCATAGGCGTCAGGTCGCCGACAAACACAAGAAGCGAGGAAGCTGCAAAGATTATGGCTCCGCCGGTGATAACAATAGCCATTGTGCGAAGAATCATCTCTTCTTTTATCCTGCGCTTGAAAATCACGACCTTATTTTTGCCTGTCGTCATTATAACAAACACCGAATATATAAATATTCCGATTGTCGAGACCTTGACTCCTCCCGCGGTTGAACCTGACGCGCCTCCCGTAAACATCCAAAAAACGGACATCACCTTGACCGGAACGCTTGCTTTACCGTTGTCAAAAGAGGAAAAGCCGGCGGTCCTTAGGGATACAGAGTGAAAAAATGCATTGAGCAGCTTGTCCCCTAATTTCATATCAGCCAAGACCCCGTTCCACTCGCAAACAAGAGTTACGCACATTCCAAATATCAAAAGCACGACGGTAAGCAGAATGACAAATTTTGAATACGCGGAAAGCCTTGAAGCGCTCTCGGTAATAAGCCATGTACCCGTACGCGACACTTTATTTTTACCCTTAAGCTTTACCGTTAACGCGGTAAAAACATCCGCCCAGACAATAAATCCGACGCCTCCGATTATTACAAGGCACGAAACGGTGATAAGCACGAGAGGATCGGAGGAAAACGCCGAAAGGCTGCTGCCTTTATGATAGCCTCCCATAATGTCAAATCCCGCGTTGCAGAATGCGGAGACGGAGTGAAACACGCTTTTAAATATTCCCTCCCGAACTCCGAAAAGCGGGATAAATCTGAATGACAGGACAATCGCGCCGACAAGTTCAAATGAAAAAGTACCGCAAACGATTATTTTCATAAGACGGGTCGCTGCGTCGTTGCTGCCGCTGAGTCCCAGCGAGCGCGAAACTATAAGATTTTCGCGTGGAGATAACGATCTTTTCAGCAGCAGCGCCCAAAGAACAGCCATTGACATGACGCCGAGTCCGCCGATTTGAATGAGCGTGAGTATCACGATCTTGCCAAAAAGCGACCAGTGCGTCATGGTGTCGTAAACCGAAAGGCCGGTGACACAGGCGGCGCTGGTGGCGGTAAAGGCGGCGTTTGATATCGGGGTAAAGGTTCGTGCGCGGGAGGATATAGGCAACGAAAGAAAAAGGGTGCCCGCCGCGATAAGCAAAACAAATCCGACCACCACATACTGTATCGGGGAAAGCTTTTTTCTTTTTCTTTTAATTTTTTTAATGAGAGAAACGTTTTCCTTCAACATCCCACATCTCCGCACTCGTCAGGGTCCTTGGACCCTGACGATAAAACTTGCATCTATTGTAACATACTCAAACATGCAAATGATTAATAATTTGTTAAATAGCTCTATTTCACGGCTGCATAAATCGATCGAAAAAGGAGGATTGACCTTCCGCGTAGGTCGCGCCGTCCGGGCCGAATTTAAAGACAAAGTCGTTGTGAGTCAGCGCGCATACGCCTATATCGGCATAGCTGCCCTTTATAAGCATTTGCTGTCTGTGTATACCCTCGAACCTCATTCCGCACCTTTCCATGACCTTTCTGCTCTCGTCGTTTCCAACCATGTATTTTGCCTCTATGCGGTTTATCCCCATGTCGTTTATGCCAAAGCGCATCAGCGCGATGAGCGCCTCGGTGGCGTATCCTTTTTTATGATACGCGGGATTCAGAACATAGCCTACCTCGGCGGAGTTGTTGTCCGCGTCGATTTTTGTAAAGCCGCATGTTCCTATCATTTTTTGCTCGCATTTGAGTATCACCGCGTAATCAAAATATTCTCCCGATTTGTAACACTTTTGGATTGACATGATGTAGTTTCTTGTATAATCGGGAGACGGATGAGGATTCCAAAGCAAATATCTCGTAACCTCAGAAAGACGCGCGTATTCATACATATCACGGTAGTCCCGGCGCTCAAGTCTTCTTATAAGCAATCTTTCGCTTTCTATATATCTGAAATTTTTTATTCCGTCAATATTCACCATATGATTTTCCATCCTTTATGCTTATGCTTATGCTAAAAGGGGTTTACACTGATATTATACTCAATTCTTAAAATAAAGCAATAGTCCGGCGCGATTTTTAAAGTGTAAGGCACATATTAAGAACTCGCGTACCCTAAATAATATAACCTGCTTCCTTTTTATTTACAGAATTATTTATAAAAGCACTTGAAATGGCAAAGCATTTGTGGTAAGATAAATAAATATAAATTAATTTTTATACTGCTGCATTTTATTACTTGCCTGCAACGCTCAAACCGCGCAAAGAAAGCGGGCAATATGTTTAGGTTTTAATTAATCGATATGAAGATAATTCTTGATGTAATGGGGAGCGACAAGGGCCCCGAGGAGCTTATAAAAGGCGCACAAATGGCAAAAGACAGAGTTGACGCCGAGATTTTATACGTAGGCGACGCGGACACCATCCTGACGCTTGCCTCAAAAAACAAATTCAAGATAAGCGAAAGTCAAGTGTTTCATGCGCCTGACGTCATATCAATGGACAGCGACCCGTTTGAGATACGTTCCATGCGCAATTCTTCCATGAGAATCGCCCTTGAAATGCTGAAAGACGGTATTGGAGACGCGCTGGTCAGCTGCGGAAACACAGGCGCTCTTCATACCGGCGCCACTTTATATGTCAAACGTATACGCGGAGTCCATCGCGCCGCAATAAGCGCCCTTCTTCCAATGAAAACGCCGGTGCTTCTTCTTGACGCGGGCGCCAACCTCAGCGTAACGCCCGAGCATCTGACGCAGTTTGCCATAATGGGCTCCATATACATGAACAAGGTCTTAGGCATAGAAACGCCGAGAGTGGGGCTTTTAAACATCGGCGCGGAGGACTGCAAGGGCACGCAGCTTTGCATTGACGCGTACAAAGATCTCAGAAAAAACCGAGATATAAACTTTGTAGGCAATATAGAGGGAAAGGACATCCCGCCCGCCAAATGCGACGTTGTGGTTTGCGACGGATTTTCGGGCAACATCGTACTTAAGACTATCGAAGGAATGGGAAAATTCGTTTCCTCCTCTGTAAAAGATATATTTTCCTCCGCCGCAGGAAAGATCGGCGGCCTTTTCGTAATAAACAAGCTTTCTTCCTTTAAGGAATCTATGAGCCCCAGCACGCACGCCGGCGCTCCTCTGCTCGGAATCTCAAAGCCTGTCATAAAGTCTCACGGCTCCTCAAACGCTCTTGCCCTGTGCAACGCCATATGCAAAGCGGTCGCTTACGCCAAAATCGGAGTTTCCGATCTTATTGAAAAAAGTCTATCTGAAAATAATTCCGAACCCGAAGAAACGCTTTCGGAGAACGCGCGGTAATATTTAACTCTCATATTATCATAAAATGACATGGGCCTTGCTCACATTTCAAATAAAAAGGTGCTTTGTCACGCCATGATAAAACCTATTGCTTTTCAAAACAAATCGGCAAGAGGGCTTATGCCGGCCATTTTCGCCGCCGTCGGATTTCTCGCGGGCGCCGCTGTTTACGCGTGTTTTAATCGGTCGATCTCGGGAATTCCCGCGCCCGATCTAACCTCCGCCTTTGACACCGATTCCCCGTTTTTTTCGCTCATATCCTGCTTTGAGTCGGAGCTAAGATATATTCTTATCATTTCCCTTTTGGGCTTTTGCTTTTTCGGAGAGATTGCGGGGCTTATAACCCTTTCAATAAAGGCCGCGCTTACCGGCTTTTCGGCGACATACATACTCGCGGGAACCTACAGCCTTGATATCTACCTGATTCACACCCTGTCATCTCTCGGTGTGCTCGTCTTTCTCTGCTGTACATGCAGGATAAGCGGCGATTTTTCGGTAAAATATATATGTGAAAAAAATCATCTTTCTCACAAGGAAATTTTAAATTACCTTGCAAAATGCCTGTTTTACTGCGGGGACGTGTTTTTTATACAGCTTTTGCGGCACATACTGCTCGCGCTGATATAACCGATCCGCCGCTTTTTTTGAACGTTTGATTATGTCGGCTTGCTTTACTGTGTACGATATGTGAGATATGTAAAAAGGAAAGGAAGAATAACGTGGCCAAAAACGATCGAATCCGGTTTGACGATCTTGAAGACGATCAGCCCGAAAAAAAGAAAAAGAAATTCAATCTGTTTGATTTTATTTACTCGCGCAGAAACGACCTTCCCGATAACGACGGAGAGTGGCATGAAAGGACGTTGAAGTATTTTTTCCCTTTCTGTTGGCACAATTTCAACAGGATCTTTATTGTCAATTTGCTCTTTGTTTTCGGTAATTTTTCAATATTTATCATTATGCTGGCGCTGAGCCAAAACCTGCACGTCCACGCCACTGCCCCGGCGAGTCCCGAGTTCGCCCCCATTTACGGCGCAATGCAGCTTGGAGCGCTCACCCCGGCAAGCGCCGCTCTATACGGCGTATACGGTGTGACCGTCAATGTAAACCTATGGACGCCTCTTGCCGCCGGCGTCCTTATTGCCGGAATCGTTATACTGCTTATAACCTTCGGGCCGGTAATGGTGGGTACGACCTATATTCACAGAAACATAGTAAAGGGCGAACCCGTGTTTATTTGGCAGGATTTTTGGTACGCGATCCGGCGCAACTTGCGTCAGGAATTTATCATGGGAGTTCTTGACCTTGCCTTTGTTGTACTTGTTCTTTACAACATATTCTTTTATTACCTCAACGCCTCGCTCAGCGTGTCCGGAGTCTTTATCGTTATAAGCGTCAGCCTCCTTGTGATATATTTCATCATGCGTTTTTACATCTATTTAATGCTTATAACCTTTAAGCTTTCCATTCCAAAAATCCTTAAAAACGCTTTTATCTTCGCAATTCTCGGCATAAAACGCAATCTGCTCGCGCTGCTTGGCATAATTCTTGTCGTTTTTCTAAATCTCGTCATAGCCATCCTCTATATACCGCTTGGCGTCATTCTCCCGTTCATGATCACCGTCTCCCTGTGCTCGTTTATCGCGACATACGCAGCGTGGCCCAAGATTAAGCAGATTATGATCGATCCTTACGTCCAAGACCAATCCCAAAATGATGAGAACGAATCTTCAAAGAGCGATTCGGACATTGCAAAAGGCGAAGAAGAACCAGATACACAAACCAAATCGGATACCAAACCGAAAGCTAAAATAAAAGTTAAGAAAAACAGAAAATAAAAATAACGATTAAGCCGCCTCATATTGCAGATAATCTCCCGTTTATAAAAATCTTTTGCGCATTGTCAAACGAAAATGTTACAAAACAGTAAATTTAGTCGTTAACATCTTTATTTTTGCATCAGTTTATGGTATAAGTAAATGGTACGCATATTTTTAAGTTTAATTTTTGTTTATCAAGTATAACAATTACAGCAAGTATAATAAACCAAAGGAGTTTTCCGTTAATGAAAAGAATCATCGCAGCAGGTATTGCATTATTGCTGCTTGTGACCACACTCGCAAGCTGCAGCGCCTATAATAATCCAACAAAATACGTGACCATTCCCGAAAAAGGAACCGTGACGATAAGCGCCGCACAAATCTCGGACAAGCTGGCGGAGAGAATAAAGGAGATTCGCGAAGAGGGTCGCGATTCCCTGTATGAAGAAGTTACGGATGAAAACGCAACCGTTCAGAAGGGGGACAGCGTGGCAATTTACTACGCCGGCAAACTTAAGGACGAATCGGTCCAGCTTACCGAGGATGAAATAAATAAACTCAGCAACAAGCCTGCGGAAGGCGAGGAAGGAACTCCCCATGATCTCGTGATAGGCTCGGGCGGCTTTATCGGCGAATATGAGAACGAAGAACATCCCGAAAAGAACAACAAGGGCTTTGAGGATCAGCTTATCGGCGCCAAAAAAGGAGACAAGCTCACCATCACCTGCACCTTCCCCGACGATTACGGTACCACCGCTTTAAGAGGACAGATCGTCGACTTTGAAGTCGAAATAGTCACGATATCAAGAAACGAGATAGGGGATGAAAGCACTATCTCGGTCGATTACAGTTTTGAGGCGGCGGACGCCGAGGGCACTGAAGACAAAGAAGGCGACAGCGACGCGGAAAGCGGCGAGGACGCCGACACTAATGAGGGTACAGAAAGCGGCGAGGGTGACGACGCTAATGAAAATACCGAGGGTGACGAGAACGCCGATGACGATGAGGCCGACAAATTTGCCGACAGCTTTGTCGCCGGTGAGTTTGATATCAACTACACAGAGGATATAACCGGCTCCTTTAACGATATATTTAAAATAGCAGATTACGCGCAGCTTTTTAAAGGAAAGAACGTATATTATGAGGAAACGGTTACATTTACCGTTCCCGATGACGTCGATGAGAAATACAAGGACTTTATCGGCAAAGAGATCAAGATCACATTCGAAGTATCCAAGGTGACAAGCCTTCCCGATTGGGACGACGAATATGTGTCCGATTACACCTCAAAAGAGTATGAGACGGTTGACGCCTACAACGAATATCTTGAAAACAGCATAAAGCAGGAAATGGCATACGAGGCCATTCTCGGCGCTACGGTCGTCGACGAATATCCCATGAGAGAGGTAAAAAAGACCTACAAAACATATGTCGACACCTATATTTCCGAACAGCTTGACGGCGCTTCTCCCAGCGACTTTACGGCATCCGAGTTAAAGGAAAAATTGACCGACGAAATATATGACTCCATCTACTCGCAGGCGGCAACCTCCGCGTACGCGGCAGTCAAGGAAAGGCTGACGGTCGAGGCGCTCATAAAAGCGCTTGATATTTCCCTTTCAAACAAGGAATACAAGGAAAAACGCGCCGAGTACTATAACGAGTATCAAATGTATTTTGCCTACTACTACGGTTTGTCCTCCGAAAAAGATATGGAAAAATACTACGGAAAAGACGCGCTCGAGCTTCAGTTCCTTACCGAAAAGCTTTACGATGTTATTGTCGATTACGTTACGGTGGCAGATTGAGCGTTCGGCGTAATACCGAAGGACCTTTACACCCTTACAAAATAACTTTAAGGCGGGCTTTCGCACAAGCAGCGAAAGCCCGTGTTTTAAATTTGCGGAGCTTTTTTGCCGAGTGTGATTGAAAAACAGCGGCAAATGTGTTATAATTCCTCAAAGAGAACGAACACCTTTTAATAGCTCCATTTTTATCCCGGACATAAAATCCGCAACTGTTCTTATACCGCATAAAATGTGAATTAATTGTATATTTATAGGTATATCTATTGACAAAAGTCGAGTTATGATGCATAATTATGCAAGACAAATGTATATAAATCAAAGGAGAAAACTGTATGGATAAAAGCAAAATCAAAAAGGTAGTCCTTGCGTATTCCGGAGGACTCGACACTTCGATCATTATTCCTTGGCTCAAGGAAAACTACAACAACTGTGAGGTAATCGCCGTTTCAGGAGACGTCGGCCAGGGAACGGAGCTTGACGGACTTGAGGAAAAGGCGCTTAAAACGGGCGCTTCAAAGCTGTATATTCTCGATCTCAAAGAGGACTATGTGACAAATTACATTTGGCCGTGTCTCAAAGCAGGAGCCTCATACGAAACATATCTGCTTGGCACATCGCACGCGCGCCCCTGCATTGCAAAAGCGCTTGCCGAGATCGCTCTCAAAGAAGGTGCCGACGCCATCTGTCACGGCTGCACGGGCAAAGGCAACGACCAGGTTCGCTTTGAGCTTACCATAAAGGCGTTTGCCCCCGACATGGCTATCATAGCCCCCTGGAGAGAGTGGAACATAAAATCACGCGATGAGGAAATAGACTATGCGGAAACGCACAACGTCCCTCTTAGAATCAACCGCGAGACTAACTACTCAAAGGACAAGAACCTGTGGCATCTTTCTCACGAAGGACTTGACCTTGAGGACCCGGCAAACGAGCCGAAATACTCAAAACCGGGCTTTCTTGAGCTGGGCGTTTCTCCCGAGCAGGCGCCCGACAAGCCTACTTATGTGAAGATACACTTTTGCAAGGGAGTTCCCACGGCAATCGACGACAAAGAAATGGGAGCCGTCGAAATAGTCGAGTATCTGAACAAAATAGGCGGCGAGAACGGTATCGGACTGCTTGATATAGTGGAAAACCGCCTTGTGGGAATGAAGTCAAGAGGCGTTTACGAGACCCCCGGAGGAACTATACTGTATAAGGCGCACGAGTTTCTTGAAATGCTCTGCCTTGACAGAGAAACGCAGCATTATAAGCAGCTGGTCAGCCAAAAATTTGCCGAACTCGTATACTTTGGCCAGTGGTTCACCCCTCTGCGCGAGGCGCTTTCCGCATTTGTGGATTCAACTCAGCAAACTGTTACCGGAGACGTCAATATTAAGCTTTACAAAGGAAATATAATAAACGCGGGTATAACCTCTCCTTTCTCTCTCTACAACGAGGACGTCGCTTCCTTCGGAGACGACGGCGGAGCTTACGACCAAAAGGACAGCGCGGGATTTATTAACCTCTTCGGCCTTCCGATCAAGGTCAAGGCTAAGCTGGATGCAAACAGAAAATAATATTACTATAAAATAATACGGGAGCGAGTGCTGCCGCGTTTCGCGCGGCAGCACAGTAAATATGCAATGAGCGAAAAAATGTGGGCCGGCAGAAGCGACGGTTTTGTCGATTCGAGCGCTGACGACTTCAATTCATCCATTAAATTTGACAAGCGAATGTACGCCGAGGACATAAAAGGCTCGGTGTGTCACGCGGCAATGCTCGGAAAACAGGGTATTATTTCGGCTGACGACGCGCAGCTTATTATAAACGCGCTGGGAGAAATCTTGAACGATCTTGACAAAGGCCAACTGGAATTTGACCCGAATGCCGAGGACATTCACATGTTTATAGAGGCCGAGCTCACCAAAAGAATAGGCGATACGGGAAAAAGACTTCACACGGCAAGAAGCAGAAACGATCAGGTGGCTCTTGACATACGTCTCTACCTTAGCAACGAGGGAGAAAAAATAAAACGGCTCATTTTAGAGCTTATAAAGGTGCTTACAAACAAGGCTAAAACTCATAAGGGCGCTATAATGCCCGGCTACACCCATATGCAGCGAGCACAACCCATAACTTTCGGTCACCATTTAATGGCCTACGTCAGCATGTTCATGCGCGATATCGGAAGAATCGAGGACGCGCTTATGCGCATGAAACAGGAGTGCCCCTTGGGCTCCTGCGCGCTCTCTGGCACCACCTATGACACCGACCGCCATATGACCGCCTCCCTGCTCGGATTCGAAAAACCGTGCGACAATTCGCTTGACGGCGTTTCCGACCGGGACTTCGCAATAGAACTGTGCGCAGCTTTTGCCACCGTCATGATGCACCTTTCCCGTTTTTCTGAGGAGATCATCCTTTGGTCTTCATGGGAATTCAAATTTATTGAACTTGACGACGCATACTCCACCGGCAGTTCCATAATGCCGCAAAAGAAAAACCCGGATATGGCCGAGCTTGCGCGAGGCAAGACCGCCCGTGTGTACGGCGATCTGATAACGCTTCTGACAATGCTCAAGGGCCTGCCCCTTGCCTATAATAAGGACATGCAGGAGGATAAAGAAGCAATTTTTGACGCCGTTGATACCCTTAAAATGACGCTCAGGGTGTTTGCACCCATGGTGGCCACCATGCGCCCCATTGAAGAAAACATGTACCGCGCGGCAGGAAAGGGCTTTATAAACGCTACCGACTGCGCCGACTATCTTGTAAAAAAAGGACTTCCCTTCCGCAGCGCGTATAAAATTACCGGGCAGCTCGTTGCATACTGCATAGAAAACTCAAAAGTCCTTGAAACTCTCTCTCTTGAGGAATATAAGCGCATGTCCGATCTTTTTGAGGGCGACGTTTACGATGCGATTTCCCTTGAAAGAGCCGTAAACTCCCGCACGTCCTACGGCGGTACGTCACTTTCCTCAGTCGAACGGCAAATCGAGCGTGCAGAACGCTTTATTCGAGCATTTGAAGAAGAATAAGTTGAAAAAAACAACCCTTCGACTCTTCTCGGGGAGCTTTTTGAAAAAAGCCTCCCCGAACCCCTGCAAAAACTTTAAAACTGCTAAGACGGCCGCGTTTGTGCGACCTCTTTGACTTTATAAACCTTAGAGCAAAATCTTCATTAGCGCGGCGAATGCTCTGCCGCCCTTCGGGCGTGCAGAGTCAAGGCAGAAGGGTACGGCGACTCGGTGAAAGCTCGCTTTCCCCCGACGCCGTACCCTTCTGCCTTGACCTTGCGTAGGCTTTGCCCGCGCAAGGCCCGCCGCGCCGCACTACGGTTTCTTAATTTGTTTCCCCGGCTTTTCAAAAGCCGGCGAAGGTCAAGGGCGAGGAGCCCTTGTCGCGCCCGCAGGCGCGAAACACTCCTTAACAAGTGATGCGCGCCAAGAGATATAGCTTTCGACTCGCGGAAAAAATTTCTGAAATTTGAGTGTTACCGATAATTTTAAGGTATAACCTTTTAAATTTGCGGCATACTTTTAATGAAAACCACAGAAAGGTAAGTTAAAAGCTATGGATAACAAAAAAGCAAATCCCAGCATCGAATGTACGGTAAGTCAATGCGTTCACCACTGCGGTGAGCAGAATTACTGCTCTCTCGACTGCATCAAGGTGGTAACTCATGAAAAATGCCCGACCGAAATTGCCTGCACCGACTGCGAGTCGTTCAGACTGAACAAAAGCGAATATTGATTATTTTCAAAATTTGAAAAGTAAAACTCAAATTGCAGCGACCCGCCTTACGGTGGGTCGACTTTTATTTTGTTGTTGAAATAGCGAACGCTTTATGGTATCATAAAAGTACAAAAAATTAAAGTGTCGTGCAATATGCAATATTTGAAGGAAAAATCAATAACGAAAGGAAATGACCTAAATGGCAAAAATTTTGCTTGTCGAGGATGACAAGACTATCGCTTCGGGGCTTTGCGAATTTCTCACTTTTGAGGGATTTGAAATAAAACACGTATTTGGGCAGAGAGAGGCGCTCGCTCTGCTTGAACGCGAGAGCTTTGATTTGGCGCTTATTGATATATCCCTGTCTGACGGAAACGGATTTTCCCTGAGCTCCGCCATAAAATCGACGTACTCTATTCCTTTTATATTCCTGACGGCCTCAAGTGACGAGTACAGCACGGTAGCAGGCTTTGACCTCGGCGCCGCCGACTACATTTCAAAGCCGTTCCGTCCCCGTGAGCTGGTCTCCCGAATCAAAAACGTTCTGCGGCTCAGCTCCAATCAAAGCTCGCTTGTAAGGCTTGGTAACGTAAGGGTCGACACTCTGAGAGGCACCGCGAGCAAAAACCAAGAGGAGCTGTACCTTTCCGCTCTTGAATACCGTTTGCTGCTTATGTTTATCAACAACCGCGGAGCCGTGCTTTCAAGGACGAAGCTTCTTGAAGGCATATGGGACGTTGCCGGGGAATTTGTAAACGACAACACTCTGACCGTGTATATAAAAAGGCTGCGCGACAAGATAGAGGACGATCCGCAAAACCCCACACTTATAAAAACGGTGCGGGGATTCGGCTATCGTCTTGAAGGTTAAGCGAGGTTTTTATGAATTTTTTCAGAGATTCGGACGTTAAAGGTCTGCTGGCGCTTGAAGGCGTTCTGACGTTTTTAGCTTTTCTGCTCTCCGCCATCATTTGCGGTATGACTTCATCGATTATCATCCTTTCGCTTTCCTTTATCTTAATTTTCATACATCTTTTTTATATTTATAAAAAAAACAAAAAAATCGCCCTGCTATCCAATGAAATAGACAAAGTGCTCCATGGCGACTATTCTCTCTCCTTTGACGGCCTGTCGGAAGGAGCGCTCGGCGTGCTGCAAAGCGAAATATACAAAATGACGATCACCCTTCGTGAAAAGCAGTCAAAGCTTACTAAGGACAAAGAGTTTTTGGCGACCTCTCTCTCCGACATCTCGCATCAGATTAAAACTCCTCTTACCTCAATGAACCTGATGCTTTCCATGATATTTGACCCGCAGACGAGCAAAGAGCGGCGTGAAAGGCTCAAGGGCGAGCTTTTCGTTCTTATGGGGAAAACCGAAAATCTTGTAAGCACCCTGCTGAAGATTTCAAAACTCGATGCGGGAACGGTAGCTTTTAAAAAAGAAAAGATATCGCTTCGCGAGCTTGCGGACAAAGCATGTTTTTCCATGCTCGTGCCGTTTGAGCTCAAGGAAGTCGCGCTGCAAATTAACGCGAGCGGAAATTTCGAGGGAGATGTGACATGGAGTGCCGAAGCGCTCACCAATATTATAAAGAACTGCCTTGAGCACACACAGCGCGGCGGCAGGGTATCCTTTGACGCCCTTGAAAATCCGTTATACACCGAAATCACGATAAGTGACAACGGCAGCGGAATAGAAAAAGAGGATCTGCCGCATATATTTGAGCGTTTCTACAAGGGAAAGAATCAAACAGGAGGTTTCGGCATAGGACTTTTCCTTTCAAGAATGATCATTATCTCACAAAACGGCACGATAAAGGCCGAAAACCGCGCCGACGGAGCCGGAGCGGTCTTTACTGTGCGCTTTTACAAAAACGTTGTGTGAAAAAAATTTAAAGTGACGTTTTTGTTATATTGCAGTCACTCTTATGTCACCGCGAGTGTATAAAATAGCCTTGAAAAAACAACAAGGAGAACAGACCATGGAGATTCTAAGAACAGAAAATCTTTGTAAAGTATACGGCAGCGGTGAAAATCAGGTAATAGCGCTTGATAACGTGTCCTTTGGAGTGAACAGAGGCGAGTTTTTGACGATCATAGGCCCCTCGGGCTCGGGAAAATCCACCTTGCTGCACATTCTCGGAGGCGTGGATAAACCGACAAGCGGCAAGGTCTATATGGACGGCAGCGACGTCTACGCAAGAGGCGACCGCGAGCTTGCCGTTTTCCGACGCCGCCATGTCGGGCTCATTTATCAGTTTTACAACCTCATTCCGGTACTTAACGTCACCGAAAACATCACTCTTCCGGTACTTATGGACGGCAGACAGGTCAACAAAGAACGGCTTGAAGAGCTCATTTCAATACTCGGGCTGAAGGGACGGGAAAACCACCTTCCCTCAGAGCTTTCGGGCGGTCAGCAGCAGAGAGTTTCAATAGGCAGAGCTCTTATGAACGCCCCGGCGGTGGTGCTTGCCGACGAGCCGACCGGCAACCTTGACAGCAAGACAAGCCGCGAGATCGTGGAACTTCTCAAGCTTTCAAACAAGAAGTACAACCAAACCCTCGTCGTCATCACACACGACGAGAGCATCGCCCTGCAAAGCGACCGCATAATATCCATCGAAGACGGCCGGATAAAGAGCGACGAGGTGATAAGAAGATGAATATATTCTTTAAAACCACATTAAAAACGCTCGCAAAAAACAAAGTCCGAACGGCCGTCACAATTATCGGTATTTTACTTTCGGGAGCCATGATGTGCGCCGTTATAGTCTCTGTTTCAAGTTTTTTTAACTATCTTGTAAGACGTTACGTCTATTCGGAGGGTGATTGGCATGTGGAGTTCTATTCGGCAGAATACGAGGACTGCGACAATCTGCAAAAGGACAGCCGGCTTGATGAAGTCGCCTGCATACAGAAAATCGGATATGCCCCGCTTGAAAACGAAAACGACTACAAACCGTACGCATTTATCGCGGGAGTTATGCCGGACTCCCTTGACACACTCCCCATCCACATTACAAACGGACGCTTTCCCGTAAATGATGGGGAAATTCTCATTCCCGAGCACCTTGCAACGGTCGGAGCCCTCTTTCTTTCGATAGGAGACGAAATAAACCTTGACGTTGGTATACGAAGAAGCTCCAAAGGTCAGATACTTTGGCAAGACTCATCTTTTTTTGAGACTGTCGATGAGGAGAGTAAAGAGGAAATCACAAATACCGAAACGCTCGCCTTCACCGTCGTAGGATTTTACGAACGCCCGAGCTTTGAAAACTACAGCTCTCCCGGTTATACTTTGATCACCCTCCCCATGCCGGAAAAAGAAGGCGTGAGTTATGACGTTTTTTGCAAGCTGAAGGATCCTAAGAACGTCTATGACTTTACCGAAAAATCAGACCTCAATTTGAGCTATAAATACAACAGCGACTACCTTATGGCGCTGGGCGTTGTAAAATATTCGACCCTCCAAACCATGATTTACACCCTTGAGGCTATTATTATATTCATTATAGCGCTGGGTTCGGTGGCGCTTATCTACAACGCATTTTCGATATCGGTGTCCGAAAGAACAAAGCAGTTCGGGCTCCTATCTTCGATAGGCGCCACAAAATTTCAGCTTATACAAAGCGTGATTTTCGAGGCTTTTTCAGTGAGCGCCATAGGAATACCCTTGGGTATTCTCTCGGGAATTTCAGGCATAGGCGTGACCTTTTCCCTGTTAGGTGACAAAATCGGAACATTTGCCGGTTTTGACGAGCCTGTAAAGCTTCATTTTTCGCTCCCGGTTCTGCTTTTTGCGGCGCTGCTCGAACTTGTAATCGTTCTTATTTCCGCCTTGATCCCCGCCCTTCGCGCTTCAAGAGTCTCAGCAATCGACGCAATAAGGATGACAAGGGACATAAAGCCCGAAAGGAAACAGCATAGCGCAAAACTGAGTTACAGACTTTTCGGACTTTCGGGAATGCTTGCAGCAAAGTATTACAGGCGAAGCAGAAAGAAGTATCGCACTACCGTAATCAGCCTTGCAATGAGCGTACTGCTCTTTATAAGTGCCTCCTCGTTCTCTCTCTACCTAATCCGTTCCGCCAATGTCGCTTTTGAAACAGACGGATATGACATCATATACTCCATAAGCGCGCCGCCCGAAAAGAAAGGCGACATGCTTGAAACCTATAAAAAGCTAAAAGGCGCAGAGAGCGTTTCAAGCGGGGCATGTACCGCAACAACACTTATGAGCTGTGAACTTTCTCGCTCCGTAATCACAGATGAGTACGTAAGAAGCGCAGTCGATTATGATTTTGATTTACCTTCCTACAGCTGCAGCTGCGCTCTAATATTTGTAAATGATGAGGAATATTATTCAATTCTTGAAAAAGAGCACCCCGAGCTGCAAAATGAAGGCGCCACGCCGGGTCTTATATATGACTCCTTCTCTGTCTTTTCTAATTCTAAAGGGAAATTTGCCAGCTTTAATTTGTTAAAAGACCCGTCCGCCCCTATCGTCTTATCGGAATACAAGTATGTAAGCGGGTACTACATTGATAAAATCGAGAACGGATATGTTTACTATGTGAGCTATGAGGATGAAAACGATACATTTACCTTAATGGAAAGCGAGGCTGTCATAAATGTCAAAACAGAAAACACGGCGCGCATAACGGCAAAGCCCTATTTCATGGTTTCTTACGCAATTCTGAACGTGATATACCCCATGAGCGCGGCGGAAAAAATACTGCCTCAAAAGGAAGATTTCGAACAGGACTATACATTTTTCTTCACCTCAAACGACCACACCGCAAGCTACGCCTCAATGAAAGAAATACTTTACAGTTCTCATCTTGGCACAAGCGAGCTTATCGACTACGCCGAGGAAGTTGAAAACGAGCGCGATTTTATTACTGTCATAACGGTCTTTGCCTACGGATTTACCGTCCTTATTTCTCTTATATCCGCCGCCAATGTTTTCAACACCATAAGTACGAATGTGGCGCTTCGCCGCCGTGAGATGGCAATGCTCAGATCGATCGGCATGGATAATCGCGCCTTTAACAAAATGACCTGCTATGAGTGCCTTCTTTACGGCACAAGAGCGCTGCTTATCGGACTCCCCGCCTCGCTTCTTGCCACATTTCTTATTTATTGGGGAATATCCGGGGGCTTTGAACTTGACTTTATATTTCCCGGCGTCCCCATGCTCATAGCCTCGGTATCTGTATTTGCGGTAGTCTTTGCTACAATGCTTTACGCAATGAGAAAAATAAAAAAAGACGACGTCATGCAGGCGCTCAAAAACGAGAATATATAAATGCACAGCAGCCAAAACTCCAAGACTTGTTCCCCTGCTTTGCAAAACGTGCGAAACTCTTGTTAAAAACGAAGGGGCTGTAAAAAAACAGGCCAAAAAAATCCGAGGTTCACTAAAGGAAGTGAATCTCGGATGTTTTTTAATTAAA
>CANPZU010000035.1 GCA_947588825.1 uncultured Clostridia bacterium | reverse complement strand
CAACGTCCCTTTTCAACCTCAAAATTTATCCGCTTAATCCCTCTTTTTTCTCTTGACTTTTCATAGCTGGTCTCCTGACGCTTGTTTCTGATTTGATTGTACCACAATACCCTGTTATTGTCAAGGTTTAAACGTTAACTATTTTATTTTATCAATAAAATTCAATTATCTTATTGACAAACGATGTCACATAATGTAAAATTGATTGAGGAGATTTTTTCTCGGTAAATAAGTGTGTGAAAATTCAAAACGGAGTTGTTTATGGCAAAGAGCATGACGGCTTTCGGGCGCGCAAGCGCCATTATAGAGGGCAGGGCCGTAACATTTGAAATAAAAAGCGTTAACAGTAGATTTCTCGATGCGCAGATAAAAATATCAAGGGGCTTCAGCTTTCTTGAAGAAAAGCTGCGCGAGTATATCGTAAGCAGAATAAGCCGCGGAAAGGTCGATGTCTATCTCGGAATCGACGTCATAGAAAATACCGGCGCAGAGGTACTGCTTGATTTGCCGTACGCGGAAAGCTATGTAAAAGCGCTTAAAGAACTCAGAGATAAATTCTCGCTTGCCGACGATATAAGCGTTATGACCGTCGCTCAAAACAGAGACCTTTTCATCCCTTGGCGACCCGAGGAGGATACGGACAAACTATGGGGTCTCGTGCTTCCCGTAATTGACGAGGCATTTTGCAAATTTGATAACATGAGGCAAACCGAAGGGCAAAATCTAAAACGTGACCTGCTTGATAAAAAGAAAAACGTGCGAGCTACCGTCGAGATTATAAAGAGCCGCAGCGCCGAATGCACCGCCTCGTACCGTGAGAAATTCGAGGCAAGGCTCAAAAAGATATTAGACGATTCAAATGTTGTTATCGATGAACAGAGAGTGCTTACCGAATGCGCTATATATACCGACAAGGTGGCAATCGATGAGGAGATAGTTCGTCTTTACTCGCACTTTGACAGCTTTGATGAAATCTTTGAGGAGAATGCGCCGGTTGGAAGAAAGCTCGACTTTCTGCTTCAGGAAATGAACCGCGAGACGAATACGATCGGTTCAAAATGCTCTGACGCGGATATTGCTCACATGGTGGTTGATATAAAATGCGAGCTTGAAAAGATACGCGAACAAATACAAAATATAGAGTAATATAGATATAGAATCGGAGGACATCTTTATGAAATTCATAAACGTCGGATTCGGAAACATAGTGTCCGCCGCCCGCATCGTAACGGTTGCTTCGCCCGACTCCGCGCCGATACGTCGCCTTGTGCAGGATTCTAAGGACGCGGGAAACGTGATCGACGTGTCCTGCGGTAAAAAAACTCAGTCGGTTATAATCACCGACAGCAGGCATGTCATACTGTCCTCACTTGACACCGAAACCATTCTTTCAAGGCTCAATGAAACAGACAACGCCCTGAATTCCGAAATAACAAGTGAATAAAATCCAAAAGGAGTACAATAAAATAACATATGAATTTAAACGAAAAGGGTCTGCTTATAGTGCTGTCAGGACCTTCTGGCACAGGAAAGGGCACGGTCGTCAACGAGATACTCGCACGATCCGACCAATACTCCCTCTCGGTATCCGACACGACTCGACCGCCGAGGCCAAACGAGATCGACGGAATTGATTACAACTTTGTCAGTCCCGATAAATTTAAGGAACTCATCGAAAACGGCGAGCTGCTTGAGTACACACAGTACGACGGCAATTACTACGGAACGCCTCTGAAAAACATTGTAAATCATCTTGATGACGGAATAAACGTAATACTTGAGATAGAGGTTGAAGGAGCGCTTAACGTTAAAAGGCTCTTTCCGGAAGCCGTGCTTATCTTTCTTATTCCTCCCGATTGCGACACACTTGAAAGCAGACTGCGCATGAGGGGCACAAACAGCGAGGAAAGCATTGAAATGCGTCTTGAAAGGGCGAAGGAAGAGCTCAACTTCTATGACAGATACGATTATGTTGTTATCAACGACGACGGCCTTGTGGATGAAGCCGCGCTTGCAGTTATATCCATTGCCGAATCGGAAAAACATAAAACCTCATTCAACAAGCATATCCCCGAAGAGTTTTTCACAGACTGACACAGACTTAGAAAGGACGGATATATCATGATTAAACCGACCATTGCAGAACTTTCAAAAGGAAAATACAACCGCTATACACTTGTCATAGCCGCCGCCAAGGGAGCTAAAATGGTGACCGACGAATATGTTGCGCAGCGTGAGTACGCCGAGGAGCTTATAGCCAACAAAGAAACCGACAAGCCCCTTTACGCGCTTATCGATCGCGATTGCCGTGACGAAAAAGCGGTAAAAGTAGCTCTGATGCGTCTTAAGAACAACGAATATATCATAAAGAACGCGCCCGAGCTTGACGGTACCATCAAAGAGGACCAAGACTGAGCAAATGTGTAATGGGGGTGGCGCGTACCATCCCCATTACAGCTTTATACAACTTTATACAATCAGTCATCGCAAAGGAGAAAGCATGATGCAGTATAATATTGCGGGACTTTACATTATTGGCGTACCTTATCGGATCGACCGCATTTACAAATACTACATACCCGCCGACCTGATCGGCAAGATCCTTGTCGGTTCGGTGGTAAACGTTCCTTTCGGAAGGTCAAACAGAAAATCATATGCGATCGTGTACAGCCTTGCCTGCGGCAATCCTGACGAGGACGATGTGAAAATGAAACCAATTTTTTCGCTCGAACAAGGCTTTACGATGAGCAAAGAACTTATCGGACTGTGCGATTACGTAAGAACGCACTGCTTTTGCTCCTTCGGAGACGTGGCAAGATGTATCATCCCCTCTGCTTTTTTTTCAAAAATCAAAGAGACATACAGAGCTCTTCCCTACTTTCCCGAGCGTGAGAAGATAAGCGCGAAAGCGCTTGCCATTTATGACGCCGTGGCCTGTGCAAATCAGATGAGCGTCGAAAAGCTTGTCAGAATGTACGGCGAGGAAGTTATCTCCATTCTTCCTCGTCTTGTCAAGCTTAAATACCTTGAAAAGACCGTCGCTTCCTCTGTTAAAAACATCAAAAGCGTCAAGTACGTGCATCTGCTTTGCGACGCTGACAGCGCATATGAGCTGATTGAGAGCAAAAAGCTGCGCGGCATAAAGCAGGTCGCGCTGGTAAAATATCTGATTGAACATAAAAGCGCCCCCCTTAACGACCTTTCCGAGCAGCTCTTTATAAGTGCGGCGACGATAAAAAGCCTTGAAGAGCGCAAAATTATTGAAACGGAGACACGGGAGGTATCCCGCGATCCGTATAAAATCACAAAATCGCCAAACGATATCATACTAACCGACAAGCAGCAGCAGGCATACGCCGAGATAGAAAAGCTGATAAACGGCGACGCTCCTTCGGCGGCGCTTCTATACGGTATTACCGGAAGCGGAAAAACGATGGTCATAAAAAAAGCCATTGACAGCGTGCTTTCAAAAGGCAAGCAGGTCATAATGCTCGTGCCGGAAATCGCTCTGACGCCTCAAGCTATAGACGTATTTTGCTCATACTACGGGGACAAAGTTGTGCTTTTGCACTCTTCCCTTTCGGACGGCGAGCGATTCGACGCGTGGCGCAAAATAATTGCCGGTAAGGCAAATATCTGCATCGGTACCCGATCGGCGGTGTTTGCGCCATTTGACAATCTCGGAATGATAGTAATTGACGAAGAGCACGAACACACGTATAAATCGGAATCAAACCCGAAGTATCACGCGAGGGACGTAGCAAGATACCGATGCGCAAATACCGGCTCGCTCATGCTTCTCTGCTCCGCCACCCCCTCTCTTGAAAGTTATTATAAGGCAAAAAAAGGTATCTACAAGCTGATAAAGCTTACTGAGAGATACAGCGGCGCAAAGCTTCCTCAAACGGTAATAAGCGATATGAGAATAGACGCCGCCGAAGGCAGGATCAGCGCCTTGGGCAGTATAATGGAGGATGCCCTGCGAAAAACCGTCGCCAACAAAGATCAGGCGATACTTTTTATAAACAGACGCGGATACAACAACTATGTATCCTGCCCTTTGTGCGGATTTGTGCAAAAGTGTGAAAGGTGCAGCGTTTCAATGACCTATCACTCTTACGGCAAAAAGTCGGGCGGCGGATATCTTGTTTGTCATTATTGCGGAAGCAGAAAAGAGCTTATAAAGGTCTGTCCCGAATGCTCAAACGAGCATCTGAGTTATATGGGCTTTGGGACCCAAAAGGCGGAAGACGAGCTTTCAAATCTTTTTTCCGATATTCCGATGATACGAATGGACGCGGACACCGCCTCAAGTCGTCACTCAATAGACAGAATGCTTGATAAATTCAGAAAAGGAGACGCCAAGCTGCTTATCGGAACACAGATGGTCTCAAAGGGTCACGATTTTCCCGGAGTCACCCTCGTCGGCGTTCTGCTTGCCGATAATTCACTGTATCTTGACGATTACAGAGCAAATGAGCGCACCTTTTCAATGATTACTCAAGTTGTGGGCAGAGCAGGAAGGGGCAAAAAAAGCGGTATTGCGATTATACAGACCTACAACCCCGAGCATCCCGTCATAAAATTCGCCGCCGAGCAAAACTACGAGGACTTTTATGAAAACGAGATAGCTTTGCGAAAAAATTTCGTCTTTCCTCCTTTCTGCGACATGGTGCATCTGACCTTTTCAACGAGTGAGGAGTCGGTTTTCAAAAGTCTCCTGCCGGAGTTTTCATCACGGCTTGCAGCCCTTCTCAAGGAAGAATACAGCGATGTTCCGCTTGTGATATTCGGTCCGTTTGAAGCGCCCATATACCGCCTCAACAACACATACAGAATGAAATACATCTTCAAATGCAAGGATAACGGCAGGACAAGAGAACTCTTTTCTCGGCTGTATTCCGAGTTTTCAAAGCTTGAAAGCAACAAGCTCGGCATTTCAATAGACATTAATCCAAACTAAACAGGGAGAAAAAATATGGCATATCTTAAAATTCTTACTGAAGGCGACGAGACCCTTCGTAAAACATGCAGAAAAATCGATAACATCACGCCAAGGATACTCACTCTTCTTGACGACATGACGGAAACAATGCACAGAGCAAACGGCGTCGGACTTGCCGGCCCTCAGGTGGGCGTGCTGCGCAGGATAGCAGTGGTACAGACAGAACCCGACGGACCGCTTTATGAGCTAATAAATCCGAAAATAGTTTCATCCAGCGGCAGCGTTTCCGATTACGAGGGATGTCTCTCTATTCCGGGAAAATACGGTATAGTCGACAGGCCGGAAAAGGTCACCGTGGAGGCGACCGACCGCGCCGGCGTGACATTCCGCGTTACGGCGGAAGGCTTCCTCGCACGTGCGTTTTGTCATGAGATCGACCACCTTGACGGTGTTCTTTATTCCGACAAAGCCGAAAAGATGCTTACAAAAGAAGAAATAAAGGAGCTTGAGCAGGATTGATGAAAATCCTTTTTATGGGTACCCCCGACTTTGCCGTTTCCTCGCTTAAAAGACTGACGGAGGAATTTGAGGTCGCGGCGGTTGTTACGCAGACCGACAAAAAGAAAGGCCGCGGGTATATTATGACGCCTTCTCCTGTAAAAGAATTCGCGCTTTCAAAATCCATACCCGTTTATCAGCCCGAAACTCTAAAAAACGACGCCATTTTGCCTTTACTTTCTGAAATTGTTCCTGACGCCGTCGTGGTCGTCGCGTTCGGAAAAATACTTCCCTTGTATGTTTTAAACTTTCCAAAATTCGGCTGCATTAACCTTCACGCCTCGCTTTTGCCGGAGTATCGCGGAGCCGCTCCGATGCAGCGCGCCATAATGGACGGAAAGGACAAGACTGGAGTGACGACTATGTATATGGCCGAAGGACTCGACACAGGCGACATACTTGAAACGGCGCAAACCCCCATTTACACGAGCGATAATTTTGAAAGCATACACGACCGTCTCGCGCTGCTCGGCGCAAATCTTATTGTCTCCACCTTAAAAAAGCTTGAGAGCGGAGAACTGACGCCGCGCAAACAGGATGACTCAAAGGCGACATACGCGGCAAAGATTGAAAAAAGCGACTGCCTTGTCAACTTTTCTTCATCAGTAAATGACGTTCACAATAAAATACGCGGCCTTTCGCCGTACCCGCTTTCTTATGCTTTTTTAAATCAAAAAACGGTCAAATTCATAAGCTCACAGGTGGTTTCAAACAAGACATTCGGTGTTCCTGCGGGGACCGTTCTTTCTCTTGAGGACAGGCGCATACAAGTCGCCTGCCCGGACGGCGTGATTGCCATAACCTCTCTTTTACCCGAAGGTAAATCGCGCATGAGCGCCTTTGATTTCATCAACGGAAGAAACATAAAGGTTGGAGATCGTTTTACCTGCGAAAGGCAGAATTGATTTGAACATGAACGTACGTGAGCTTGTTTTTAGGTCGCTCGAGAGAATGGAAAAGGAGAAAAAGTATTCTTCACTCGAGCTTGACAGCGTGATCGAAAAAGCCGACTTGCATAATGAAGACAAGTCTTTTTTCACAAATATTCTTTACGGAGTCACCGAAAGACGCATAACGCTCGACTATATCATATCTCTTTATTCCTCTAAGCCGATCGGTCGGCTTGATCTTTCCACACTGATCATTCTGCGTATGGGTGTTTACCAGCTTTTGTTTCTTGACAGAGTGCCAAAAAGCGCGGCGGTAAACGAAAGTGTGAAGCTTGCATTGAGATATTCTTCTCGCTCAGTGAGCTTTGTCAACGCCATCCTTCGAAAGGCTTCTCTGCTGTCCGAGATTCCACTGCCTGACAAAAATTCAAGTCCCCTGCTCTATTTATCCGTAAAGTACTCGCTTCCCCGGCAAATATGCGAGCTGTGGCAAAAGGATTATTCTGAATACGGCGAGGAACTTTTCTCTTTTGTCAACGGTGCGCCGTATATAACTCTTCGAGTAAACACTCTGAAAAGCTCGACAGAGGCGGTGTGTAAAAAGCATCCCGATCTCTTTCAAAAATGTGAAAACGCGCCTTACGGTCTAAGGCTCACATCAAGAGTTCCCATAAGCGAGCTTGAACTTGAAAAGGGCGAGTATTTCGTTCAGGACGAAGCCTCGCAGATAGCCGCCGAAGCACTGAAAGCTCTGCCCGGCGAGACGATAGTCGACGTTTGCGCGTGTCCCGGCGGCAAGTCATTCGGCGCCGCCATGTACATGGAAAACCGCGGCCAAATATACGCTTTTGACATACACAAATCAAAGCTCCCGCTTATTGCGCAGGGCGCCGAACGCCTCGGTATCGGCATTATAAAAGCATACGAGCACGACTCACAAAATGCCGCAGACAATCTTATCGGTATGGCGGACCGGGTCATTTGCGACGTCCCTTGCTCCGGCCTTGGCGTACTTTCCAAAAAAAGCGACCTCAGATATAAGGATTTGAGCGACCTTTCCTCTCTTTGCGAGCTGCAATACAAGATTCTATGTCAAAGCGCCCGATATTTAAAACCCGGTGGTATACTTGTGTACTCCACCTGCACTCTCAACAAAGCGGAAAATGAGGACATTGTCAATCGCTTTCTTTCTTGCAATCCTGACTTTTCACTGGCACCGTTTTCAGCCGGAAAGATAATCTCAAACGGCATGCTCACTCTCTTTCCCCATATTCACCGTACCGACGGATTTTTTATAGCCAAAACAGTCAAGCATTCATAGCTTTTTTACCGCATAATAAAGAATACCCAATCGCGCTAAAACATTTTGCATTTCAGGATAAGCGCGCGTAAAATTATTATACAATCTTAAAAAGGAGATGAACGAACTCATGAAAAGAATCGTAAATTACTCTGTGTGCGCGTACCTTATATCAAACAGTCTGCCGCTTGACGCATGTAAAAAACGCACGGATACAAAAAGCCCTGCAAAAGCGTCGATTTACGACATGCGTACCAATGATCTTACCTGTCCCATAGGCATCGACGACAAAAATCCCTCCTTCAGCTGGAAGGTAAAAAGCGCTTCTTCCGGCTGGCTTCAGTCGGCATATCAGATTATTGTTAAAAAAGGATGCGATACGGTTTGGGACAGCGGAAAAGTGGCAAGCGGAATATCCTTGGGGATAAAGTATGCGGGTCAGGCGCTCGAGTCTTCAACACGGTATACTTGGCAGGTTTCGGTGTGGGACCTGAACGGAACGAAAACCGTTTCAAATTACGACTCCTTTGAAATGGGGCTGCTTGAGTGTGATGCGTTTGAGGATACCGAGTGGATAAGCACAAAAAAAGACTGTCTGTACCTTGGAACCAAATATATTATCGACTTTGATTTTGTTATCGACAAGGGCAATCAAGGCTTTTGCTTTGGAATGTCGGATAAGGGAACCTTTGTCATGTGGCAGGTCAATACTCTGCAAAATGAGGGTCGAATTCTCCTTCGTCCGCACTTCAAGTCTGACGGAAGGTGGATCGCTTACCCACAAGGGCCCGGGAACGTCCTTGCCGCAGACGTGACGTCTGCCGTAGGATATGGCGGCAAAGAGGTCATCGGCAAAAAAATCCACGAGAGAATCGCGGTTGACAACAAAGTGATTAAGACATATTTCGGAAAGGATTCGGATTCTCTCACTCTTGCAAACACCTACACTCATACAAGCGAAATTCCCCTTTACAACATCGGATTTCGGCACAGCTGCGTTTCGAGCTCCGAAACGGAGATTGCCCGATATGACAATATAGTAATAAGGGATGCCGATAACAAAATAATATACAAAAGCGATTTTTCCTCCTCAGAAAACGACTTTTTCTTTTCACCCTACTGCTTAGCGGAAAACGGGATGTTGAAGGTCGGAGCAATGTCAAACGTTGGCGAGCAAATATACGTTCTGTCAACTAAAAAAGGGCTTCCCGTTTTCAGAAAAGTCATAAACGTCGGCAAAGAAATAAGTTCAGCCAAACTTTACACATCCGGACTCGGAGTTTACAAGTCTTATATAAACGGCAAGCGCGTCGGACGTCTCATGCCCGACGGCAGAACAATTTATCACGAGCTAAAACCGGGCTTCACCGAAGCGGAAAAACGCAAGTTTTACAGCGCTTACGACGTAACGCACATGTTAAAAAGCAATACCGAAAACGTACTTTGTGCGATCGTTTCAAGCTCATGGTGGAGCGACCCCGCTGCCGCAAGATACGGTAAAGATAATGCGTATCTGGCTAAGCTGATTCTTACGTACGCAGACGGCTCAAAACAAACGGTAGTGACAAACACCTCATGGAAAGTATCAAATGCCGCCGCAGTGACGTTTGCCGAGATTTATGCCGGCGAGCGTTATGACGCGCGTATCGATCAAAGCTGGATGCTCCCCGGCTTTGATGACAGTTCCTGGGATATTCCCGAGATAAACCGAGAATTCAAAGGGGTCATCAGCGCTTGGAGAGGCTCGCCGATAACCGTTCGTGCTGATTTACAGCGCGATCCTATAAGCGTTACGGTTTATAAAGGCGCATCCAGCGCAGACGCCTCCCGATACGGAAGAATCAACGTTATGCGCAAATACGGCAACGAGCCTTTTGAGCTTTTGCCCGACGAGACGGCGCTTGTGGATTTCGGTCAAAACTTTGCGGGTTGGGAAGCCTTTTCGGTGAGCGGGAGCGAGGGGACTCGGCTTGTTATCACACACGGTGAAATGCTCAATGACAATAACGGTATAAAAAGCAGAGGAAACGACGGCCCCGAGGGAAGTATATACAACGCAAATTACCGTTCCGCCGAGGCGACGACGCTATATACTCTCTGCAGCAAAAGTCCGCAGGAGGAGTATCATCCCTCATTTACTTTTTACGGATTCAGATACGTCGAGATAAGGGCAAGCGCAAAGGTCACGGTAAATTACATACACGGTCAGGTCGTTACCTCGGTTGAAAAGGATATAGGATTTATAAGTACCTCTGATAAGGACGTCAATCGCCTGATAAGCAATATCCGTTGGGGTCAATATTCAAACTATCTGAGCGTGCCCACAGACTGCCCGCAAAGAGATGAAAGACAGGGCTGGACCGCAGATACGCAGGTCTTTTCAAAGGCGGGCGCATATCTTGCCTTTTCAAAGAGCTTCCTTGAAAAGTTCATGACGGATCTAAGAGACAGCCAGCGCTCAGACGGCGCTTATCCCGGAACCGCTCCCACGGGCGAATACCACGGAGGCGGCTGGGGAGGATTCGGCTGGGCGGACGCCGGCATAATTGTCCCGTACAATCTATACATGATGTTCGGAGACGTCTTTGTTATACGCGAAAACTGGAGCTCGATGCAGCTTTATATAGACAAGTACCTGGCGTCGACGAATAAGGAAGGCGGCGAGCTTATATGGGGAGACTGGCTTGCATATGAAAGCAACGATGATACAATACGCCGCATGCTTGCAATAGCTTTTTACGCATGGGACGCTTTAATGATGGCTCAAATGGCGAAAGCGATAGCTCATGCCGAAGAGGCTTTACATTACATGGAAATCTACCAAACCGAAAAAGAGCACTTTATATCAAGATACGTTAAAAGCGATGGGACTCTGATAAGAAGCGAACAGTCCGTGTGCCTTTACGCTCTTTATCTCGACCTTCTTCCAAATGAGAATTCGGTAAACGCCGTAACCAATCAACTTGTAACTAACATAAAAAACAGCAAAAACAGACTGCAAACAGGTTTTCTCGGCACCGCCATCCTTATGCCCACTCTGACGAAGATAGGCAGAAGCGATATAGCCTACACTCTTCTGCTCCAGCACGAAAATCCCTCATGGCTGTACTCTGTCGACCAAGGTGCGACCACAGTATGGGAGCGCTGGAATTCCTACACCATAGAATCGGGCTTCGGAGACGTCGGGATGAACTCCTTTAACCATTACGCATACGGCACTGTGGCAAGCTGGATGTTTGAGGCAATAGCGGGAATAAATTACGATACATCCCAACCCGGCTTCAAGCGCATAATACTTGCTCCCTCGCCCGACAAACGAATTGAAGCGAATGCCTCTTACGATTCTCCGTACGGGATTATAACCGCAAAATCGACATTTAATGATAATGAAAACACATGGATATATGAGTGCTCGCTTCCTTCAAACACCACGGCGCAAATACGCATTCCGGTAAATCAGGCAGATAACTGCACAATCAACGGCAAAGCCCTCTCAAAACTGACGCTTGAAGAGGACTTTATAAAGCTTGTAGATGTGTCAAACGGCCTCGCCGTGTTTGAAGCGCTCCCCGGCTCTTTTGTCTTTTCTGCGGCGATGTGATATAAAGCATATAAGAATCAAAATCAAAAGCACTAAAAAATGCGGTCTAAAGGGTTTTCGTCCTTTTAGACCGCGATTTTTTAATAAAATCAATCAAAATAGCCCGTTTCGGTCAAATACTCAACATACTCTTCAAGGCACATGTTGAGTTCTTTCATTTTAGCGGCGTGTGTGCGTCCGACAAACCGAAAGTGCCATGGCTCCCAAATTATTCCCGTGATGTCTTCCTTATCCGCCGGGAAACGAAGCACGAATCCGAATTTCCATGAGTTCTCTTCAAGCCATTTGCCCGCCTCGGTGTCGCCGAATATTTGTGTGAGCACATACCGAGAGGAAAGTGTGGTTTGAACTATGTCGACCGCAAGACCCGTCTGATGGTCGCTCGTGCCGGGTGCACATGAATATGTCGCAACATTTGCCTCGATCTCTTCCTGAGTTATTGCAAGCGTTTCCTTGCTGGTCCTTTTGCATTCGGGACACGAGGAGCTTTTGCCTATCCAAACCGTTCCGTCGTTTTCACACACCCATTTATGCGTTTTGCTGCAATTTGAAGAAAAAATACTTTGCTGCCTTGAATAGCTTCTGTATGCGCTTGTAATATCAAGTCCCTTAATCCCGTTTGCCGCGCCTTCGATAAACATGGCGGAAAGGGCTTTCATCGCATATTCGTTCATACTAAGGCTGGTGTAGTACTTATACGCGTAATCTTTTGATTTTGCAAAGGTCATTTTCGGCGCGAGAATCGGATAGGTGTCCTCCTGTCCCGCCTTCAGAGTGTGCTTGGTATTGACCAGCAGCAAATACGCGTCATCCCAATACTGTCCCGTAGGATTCATATACCTTTCAAACTCAGAAAGGTCTGCGACAAAATCTAAAACATCGGGCTCCTTGGGTTCCTCGGTCTTGTCTGTCGTCACCGGAGGAGGCAAAGGCTTATCGGTTTGTGTATTTGGAGCTTTTGTTTCATCCTTTTCGGTGACCTTGGGAGTGACGCGGGGAGTCGTGACGGAATTGGTTGTCTCCTTGCTTACCTGTGTCGGTGAAACCGTTGTTGTCGGCTCGGGTATATCCTCGCCTTTGTTTTGAGAAAGAATTTGTGACATAAGAACCGTTATCATGGCTACCACAAAGGCGGTGACTGCCACAAGGCAGACTATCGCCCAAATATAGCCGTTATTGTTGTTTTTCTTTGAACCTCGTTTACCGTAACTCATTTGCTTATATCCTCGATTTTAATAAGGCGACTTTCAACCTTCATCCCTTTAACCTTTATGTCTTTATATTATATTATCACACTTTTTTTATTTTGTCAAAGACAATCCGACTATATTTTAAATTCGGCAGAGCGCGTTTATACCTCGCACTCCATAACATAATCGTCCATATAGTAACCGTGTCCTATATCCGTCTTTTCCTCGCGTATTTTTACAAACCCTAAATGCTCATATATCTGTATGGTATTGATATTGCCGCGGTTGACGTTTAGAAAAACTCGGGACATGCCCTCGTTTTTTGTTTGGTTTTTTATAAATTCAAGCATCTTATCGGCGATATGTCTGCCCCGAAATTCCTTTTTCAAATAAAATTTGCTCAGATACATTTTATTATCTCTCGGATATATCGCAAAAAAACCCGCGATATCGTCCCCCTCAAGCGCCCAATAGTATCTGTACCCGTCCTTTATCTGTGAGATAAGCGCTTCTTGCGACTGAAATTTTTTTATCATGTAGTCGTTTTGCTCTGAACCGAGAAGAGGGTCGTAATGCTCTTTTACTATAGCGGAAGCCACCTTTGAAAGCTTGGCTATTTCACAATTTTCCACTTTTCTTATACTCGTCATGATCGGATCAACCTTTTATATCTTTTATGTGTTCTGATTATTAATATTGTCTGAGAATTTATTTAAATAGGCGTAAGCCTTCAATAAAACTACCTGCGACTTAAAGTCCTCTATCTTGTTTAACAGCACGCCGTGTACCATTTGTTCAAGCGGTATCTTCATAACCTCAAGAAACTCACTCTCATCAAGATGCTGACTGCCCTTTTCAAGATCGAGCGCAAGATACATGTATATTTTTTCTGTAAGGATCGCGGGCGAGGAATATCCGATTCCGAGATCGATCACCTTTTTGGCGGTGAATCCAGTCTCCTCGGACAGCTCTCTTAAAGCCGCCTTCAAAGGGTCCTCTCCAACCTCGAGCTTGCCTGCCGGCGCCTCTATAAGCTCCTTGCCCGCGCCGTAGCGGTACTGTCTGACAAAATATGCGTTAAGCTCGCTGTCAACAGGCAGAATGCACACACCCCCGCTGTGACATATAACCTCCCTGTCAACCACATCGCCGTTGTCAAGCCGTGCCCTGCACTTTGCAACCTCGAATATTCTTCCCTTGAATTTTGTCTCTCTTTCAAGCTCCGTTTCATTGAAATGCATATTAGCTCTTCCTTTGCGATTGTTATGTAGTTATAGTATTTATATTTTAATTGATTTTGCGTCAGGCTTTCCACTCTATACCGAACAAAACGGCTATGGCGTCCATTGTTTGCCTGTTTTTATCGGTGATTCCTTCTTTTTCGCCAAAGCGGTCAAGCGTTTTAATCAGGACTTCCCTATCCGAATCGTTCATTTTCTCGCTGAGTCCGAGAGGGTCGGTAATGGCGTCGCCGTTATCGTCAAAGACGGTGTTAATGATTGTGCTTGCTGCCACCCTGGAATTGACGATCGATTCGACGAATTTGTCGCTGTCCTGTATCTTTCCTCCCTCTTCGAAAATAGAATCATTTGTTTGACTTGAGGAGACTATTGCGATATCAAAAAGATATTTCACCGCCTCCGATTCATTTTTGTCGATTTTATCGTCTTTCTGAACGCTCAACTCAAAAAACATGTTACCGAGCATATCGGATACGGTATCCGCCGTCGCCGTCGGAACTCCCATTTTTTTAACTATTCCGGGACTCATGGCTTTTGAAAGGCTCCTGGAGCTTGATCGGTCTAAATTGTTCAAGAACGCCTCGACCGATTCTACCTTTTGCTCGTGCGATTTCAGTGAATTGCTCACGGTATCAACTATAAGGAGCGTTTCGTGAAGATTTTTAAGAACTCCCGTTATCGTGGCGTCTTTAATATCCGAATCGTCAGAATTATCAATTATTTCGCGTATGTCATCGGATATTCCCGCCCTCGATTTCAGAAAGGCGTTCAAAATATCAGTTGAAACCTCGCCTATGTACTTGTTCTTGCAGAGCATCTCAAAGGCACGGCACACCGCGTCAATATCGGCCGCTCTGATAATGTCAGCTGCTGATGAATTTGAATCGTTTGAAGGAATACTCAAAAGTATCGATTCAAATTCAATGCACGAACTTTCAAGACACCGACCCAACTCCATGATCTCATCTGTACTTGCGTCCTTAATTTGGGTCTTTTCCTCAATCGTCTCGATTGTTATATCATTTGATATAAGATACATCGAAGGGGCAAGTGAAATAACGACGTTCAAAGCTTCCTCACCCGACGGTTTAAGCAGAGAAACAAGAGAAGCGCGGTTTTGCACCGAGGATATGCGGTCAATTTCGTTTTCCCCAAAGAGTTGCGACACTGCCTCGCTTCCATTTGAGGCTGTATAAATATCAAGTATCTCCCGCTCGCTCTTGCCGTCAAGCGTATATACGAGCGCCAACCCTTCAAAATACATCCCCACATCGTCGAAGGTCACGTCGCTGTCGTCGGCGCTTTCCTCCAAAAAGGCTACGGATATGTTCCTTGCGTCCTTTTCTGAAATGGGAACGCCGTATTTTTCAAAAACTTCAATAAAGACTTTTGACGCTTCTTCTTCAAGCTCTTTGCCGGTATATACATAAGCCTCACGAAGTCTTTCTGAAATTTCGGAATAAATTTGCTGCTGAAGCTCTTCGTTTGTCGGAACATCTAAAGAAGCCGCTACAGTTTTGAGCCAAAAGCCCGTAAGGAACGATATCATCGAATCAAACCGTTCATTTTCATGAAAAATGAGAAATACGTCGCTGATAAGGCCTTCGCTTCCGATCACAGCGACTGCGTCGCTTTCTTCCATGTCCTCGCCAAACAGAACCGGCATTGCTCCATGGTCGCAAAATACCGCCAAAGCATCGAACAGCGTTTCTATGTCGCATGCCATCGTATCGGGACTTGCAGTGAAAAAAATCTCAAGAGTTTCATTAACGACTCCGTTTGAAGAGGCATTTTGGGGCATTTCGACGCCCATAAAACCGTCTCCCTCAAGCCAGGCATGCGACATTTCTTTTGTAATATCGGCAAGCAGTGTATTAAGCAGCGGCGTGTTCTTTATTTGTTTTGATATTTCGCGCAGCGCTCTCGCCTGGTCTCCGCCCCAATCACTTATATCCGCGTCGGCCAGGGAAGACAGATTTGACAAAATGGCGGAAAAGCTTCTCAGTTCCTTACCGAGACAATATTTTTGAGAATTAACTTTGAATGTTGTCAGATTATCAAAAAGCGCTCTGCCGCCCATGGCATATGTCAATGTTTTTACGGGATTTTTGTTAAGACCGTCAAAAACGCCGTCGGCTGCGCCGGAGGTTATATCATCGGATTCCCCTCTGAACACATAATAAAAATCGGAGCCCACGGCGATATACCCGTTTATCGGAATGAGAGCCGTGTACAAGCATACAAAAGAAATAACGCATCCCAGCACGCAAGAGACCGCTTTCGAATATTTGAAATCAATTACTTTTCTGTCTTTTATCACTTTTTTGTTTATTGCAAAAAACACACAATCAAATATCAGCTTAAGAACGAAGAATATAACCACAAATACAAAAGGGGCGAGAGCGGCGACAGATATGGCGTCTATCAGCGTTTTTAAAGATTCATCCGACCCAATGCCAAGGTCATAATAAGCTATGCTGCCCAAAAACGCGCCGACGGAGCTCACAGCGGCCGATGTTATAATCTTTGTAATCACAAACGAAATTAAAAACGCGACCACCGATGCGGCGCATTTCACTGCGGAACCGAAAAATCCCCTCTTAAAGGCAAGGAAGGCGCCGAGCGCCATTACACCAAGTGCAAGCAGCGATGTCAATATGTAAAACGTGATTGCCATTTTTTCTCCTAATTACAGCTTTTATTATCAAATTATTTTAGCACATACAGTCCTTATTGTCAATCGATTTTTATAAAAATCAAATAATAAGCATAATATAATAAATATCTAATAATATTTTATTGATGTCAAAAAACTTTTAATATGGGTTGCGCTCGACCTTTATTTATGGTATAATGTACGCGATGTACCGAAGCGCCCCGTAAGGGTCCCTGCCGCGGTACGTCGGGATATCAAATAAGAAAGAGGATACTTATGGGCGGTTTTTTTGGCGTAGCATCAAAAGAGGATTGTGTGTTTGATTTGTATTTTGGGACCGACTACCACTCTCATCTCGGCACCCGCCGCGCCGGCATGGCAGTGTACAGCCCCGAACACGGATTTGACAAGGCGATCCACAACATTGAGAACGCTCCCTTTCGCACAAAATTCACAGACGAATCAGTTTCAATGAAGGGCAGTCTCGGTATCGGATGCATATCCGATTTTGAGGCTCAGCCGATACTCATCCGTTCGCACCACGGAACCTACGCGATCACCACGGTCGGTAAGATCAACAACACCGAAAAGATAGTCGAGCGGCTTATTGCAAACAGGTCTCATTTCTTCGAGATGCAAAACGGGGACATAAACCAAACCGAGCTTGTCGCCGCCATCATTAATCAAAAGGACAACCTTATCGAGGGAATTAAGTATGCGCAAGAGATAATCGACGGCTCCATGAGCATGCTGCTCCTTACTCCCAAGGGAATTTATGCCGCTCGTGATCGCCTCGGCAGAACAACGATTTCAATAGGCGAAAAAGAAGAGGGATTTTGCGCGAGCTTTGAAAGCTTTGCCTATCTCAACCTCGGTTATAAGGATTATAAAGAGCTCGGACCGGGCGAGGTTGTCATTATGACCTCTGAAGGAGTAAAAACCCTTGTCTCTCCCGGGGACAAAATGCGCATATGCGCTTTTCTTTGGGTTTACTACGGATACCCTTCCTCCTCATATGAAGGCATCAGCGTTGAAGGTATGCGCTATAAATGCGGAAAGCTTCTTGCAAGGCGTGACAACGTAAAACCGGACATAGTCGCCGGAGTGCCCGATTCGGGCACCGCCCACGCCATAGGATATGCAAACGAATCGGGCATTCCCTTCTCGAGACCTTTTATAAAGTACACTCCCACATGGCCCCGTTCTTTCATGCCTCCGAATCAGACAAAAAGAAATCTTATAGCAAGAATGAAGCTGCTGCCTGTACATGAGCTTATTGAAGGTAAGAGCTTACTTCTTATTGACGACTCAATAGTCAGGGGCACACAGCTTCGAGAGACGACCGAATTTTTATACGAAAGCGGGGCGAAGGAGGTACATATAAGGCTCGGCTGTCCACCCCTTATTTACGGCTGCAAATACCTCAACTTCTCGCGTTCAACATCTGAAATGGAGCTTATAACCCGCAGAGTCATCCTCACTCTCGAAGGCAAAAACCCCGATAAGGACACTCTTGATATGTATTCGCATCCTGACAGCGAAAAATATCGAAAAATGGTTGAGGAAATATGCAAAGAGCTGCACTTTACTTCCCTAAGGTATCACAGACTTGACGACATGATCGAAGCGATCGGCCTGCCCGAGGACAAGCTGTGCACGTATTGCTGGAACGGCAGAGAGTGAAAATACCGTTTAAGATTAAACAGCGAGCCTGTTTCATAATATGAATGCGGCTCGCTGTTTTGGCGTGTTGTGTTTTTTATTACAGTTATCTTATATCTTTCCTTTACGCGTAAGATTTTATATTATCTATCGCGTCCTTCATCGATTTTACATACTCTCCTATCTTCTCGGGAGCGTTCTTTTGGTACTTTTCAAGGTATTTTATTATTGCCGAGCCTACTATTACTCCGTCTGATATACTCGCCATTTTTTTTGCCTGCTCCGGCGTAGAAATGCCAAAGCCTATGGCACACGGAATACTCGTGCTGCTTCTTACCGCCCTTACAATCGACTCAAGGTCGGTCGTTATTTCGCTTCGCGTACCCGTGACCCCGAGACTTGAAACAATATAGAGAAAGCCCTCCGCTTCCCGCGCTATCATTTCTATACGGTTTTGAGAGGTGGGAGCTATAAGAGATATAAGGGCAATGCCGTATTTTTTACAGACAGGCAAAAATTCCTCCTTTTCCTCAAAAGGAAGATCGGGCAAAATAAGACCGTCTATACCAATATCCCTGCATGTGGAAATAAAGCGTTCCGCGCCATACGAATAAATCACGTTCGCATACGTCATGAAAACCATCGGCACGCTGATATCACGCCGAAGCTCACGAACAAGATTAAATATTTTGTCGGTAGTCGCCCCGCCTGTGAGAGCGCGCAGATTTGCCGCCTGTATAACCGGTCCCTCCGCGGTCGGATCGGAAAACGGTATTCCCAGCTCGATGAGGTCCGCTCCGTTTTTGACGGCTTCGCGCACACAGTCGGCGCTTGTCTGTAAATCCGGATCTCCGCAGGTTATGAACGCAATAAATGCCTTACTGTCTTTAAAAGCGTTTTCGATCCTATTCATTGATATTCTCTCCCCTGTACCTTGCGATTGCCGCGCAGTCTTTGTCGCCTCTGCCCGACACGGTTATTATAATTATATTATCCTTACGCATCTGCGGAGCTATCTTCATAGCGTATGCAACCGCGTGCGCAGACTCGATCGCGGGTATTATTCCTTCGGTCCTTGACAGGTACTCAAATGCGTTTACCGCCTCTTCGTCCGTTACGGGAACATACTCGGCCCTGCCAATATCGTGCAGATATGCGTGCTCGGGACCGACCCCCGGATAATCGAGTCCCGCCGAAATCGAGTAAACGGGCGCTATCTGTCCGTACTCATCTTGGCAGAAATACGACTTCATACCGTGGAAAATGCCGATCTTGCCGGTGTTCATCGTGGCGGCCGTCTCAAAGGTGTCCACACCGCGTCCCGCCGCCTCGCAGCCGATCAGTCTGACGTTTTTATCGCCGATAAAGTGGTAAAAACTGCCCATTGCATTTGACCCGCCGCCTACGCACGCTATTACGGCATCCGGCAGCCTTCCCTCCTTTTCAAGTATCTGAAATTTGATTTCTCTTGAAATGACCGACTGAAAATCTCTCACGATCGTGGGAAAAGGATGAGGCCCCATGACCGAACCGAGGCAATAATGAGTATCCGAAATACGGGAGGTCCATTCGCGCATGGCTTCGGATACCGCGTCCTTAAGAGTCGCGGTCCCGCTCGTCACCGGTACTACAGTCGCGCCGAGCAGCCTCATACGGTAAACGTTCAGCGCCTGACGGACCGTATCTTCCTTGCCCATAAATACAACGCATTCCATGCCCATAAGAGCGGCGGCGGTTGCCGTTGCAACCCCGTGCTGACCCGCTCCCGTTTCGGCGATAAGGCGACTCTTTCCCATCTTTTTTGCAAGAAGCGCCTGCCCAAGCACGTTATTGATCTTATGCGAGCCCGTGTGATTGAGATCCTCGCGCTTTAGATATATCTTTGCGCCGCCGAGTTCGCTGCTCATTTTTTCGGCATAAGTGAGTCGCGACGGCCTTCCGGCATATTCGTCAAGCAATTTTGTAAGCTGCGCATTGAACTCGGGATCGTTTTTATAGTGCTCATACGCCTCCTCAAGCTCTATTACGGCGTTCATAAGCGTCTCGGGAATGTACTGTCCTCCGTAAACTCCGAAGCGTCCTTTTTTGTTTGTCATAACACTGCCTCCTTTAACTTATAAAGGCTTCCTCTCAATAGAATTAAAAATATTGCTAAAATATTATTACAGTTATATTAGACCTCTCACCGCATATACAAAAAGCTTCATTTTTTCGGCGTCCTTAAAACCGTCCGTTTCAATACCCGAGCTCACGTCAACCGCGTATGGAGAAAGGTCCTTGATTGCGCCTGCCACATTGTCCGAATCGAGCCCCCCGGCAAGAAAATACGGCCTTTTTACATTGGCGATAAGAGAGTGATCAAAGCTTTTTCCGCTGCCCGCGCTCAAAGAGTCAAAAAGTATGAAGTCCGCGCCGCACCTTTGAGCTTTTTTTACATCTTCGACGTCTTTTATGTTGAACGCCTTAATGACGGGAACGTCGGCAAGCTTTTTTAAGCGTGAGATATACTGCTCATCCTCGGCGCCGTGAAGCTGCACCATATCAATAACGCCGCGCCTTACAAGGCTTGCGGGAAATTCGGGAACCTCGTTTACAAACACGCCGACTGTTTTTATGCAGTCCTTTGCGAGGCTTCGAAGACAGACGGCGTTTTCGGGATCGACATACCGTCTGCTTCTCTTTGAAAAAACAAATCCTATGTACTCCGGCTCAAGCATGTTGGCCGTCTCTATGTCGCATGGCCTTGTAAGACCGCACAGTTTTATCTGCGTCATTTTGCTCACCTTTATTGCAGCAGGCTTTTAAGCTCGCAAAGCTTTTTGGCCTTGTTTTCCGCTCTCATCAGAGCCTCCCCGACAAGAACTGCGCTTGCCCCGATATCGTAAAGAGCCTTTACGTCCTCTGCGCTATTTACGCCGCTTTCCGACACGAAAATCAAATCCTTCGGTATCAGTTTGCCAATCTTTTTACCGTTTTCTTTGTCGACTGTAAAATCCTTTAGATTTCTGTTGTTTACACCGATAATGCGCGCTCCCGCCCGAAGAGCGGTTTTGACTTCCTCCTCGTCGTGCGCTTCGACAAGCGCCGAAATGCCGAGAATATCGCAGATTTTTATATACTCTTTTATGCTCTCATAATCGAGAATTGAGCAAATGAGAAGTATTGCCGAGGCGCCAAGCTGTCTTGCCTGATATATCATGTATTCGTCAACGGTAAAATCCTTTCTCAAACAGGGTATAAGAACATTCTCTGCAATTATTTTTAAATGCTCGTCGCTTCCGAGAAACCACTTCGGCTCAGTCAGAACCGAAATGCAGTCCGCTCCCGCCTTCTCATAATCGCACGCGATCTGAAGGTAGGGATAATCGGGCGAGATAATCCCTTTGGAGGGAGACGCTTTTTTACATTCGCAAATAAAGGACATACCCGGCGCCCGAAGCGCTCTCTCAAACTCGAAGTTTCCCTTTTCAAGAGACAGCGCCTGTTCTTTTATCTTTTTAAGGGGCAAAAGCGCTTTTGCGGAGTTTGTCCTCTCGCGCGCGTAGCATGCAAGGCTGTCAAGTATGCTCATAATAAAATTTCCTATCTGTTGCTTACTTTGACAAGCTTATCAAGCGTCTCTTGGGCCTTGCCGGAATCGATAATGTCGGCGGCAAGTTCGACGCCTTCCTTGATAGACGAAGCCTTTTCGCCAATATAAAGGGCCGCTCCCGCGTTCATAAGGACAGCGTTTCTCTTCGCGCCCTTTTCACCCTTCAGAACACTTAATGTTATAGCCGCGTTTTCGGCGGGCGTTCCCCCTTCAAGCTCTTTCTTTGCACAGCGCTCAAAACCGAGGCCCTCGGGCGTTATTACATAGCTTTTATACCATCCGTCTTTAAACTCGCAGACCGCCGTGGGAGCACTGAGCGATATTTCGTCAAGTTTGTCCTTTCCGTACACCACCATTCCCCGCTTTACGCCGAGGCTGATCAGCACCTGCGCCAACGGCTCGACAAGATACTCGTCGTAAACTCCGAGAAGCTGCATTTTCGGGCTTGCAGGATTGGTCAAAGGGCCCAAAATATTAAATACTGTACGAAAGCCGAGTTCCTTTCTGATAGCGCCCACATACTTCATCGAAGTGTGGTATTTTTGAGCGAAGAAAAAGCACATGTTAACCTCGTTCAGCAGCTCGACGCATTTTTCGGGGCTCTGATCGATATTTACCCCGAGCGCCTCAAGACAGTCGGCTGTACCGCACAAAGAGGATGCGGCGCGATTTCCGTGCTTTGCCACCTTTATTCCTCCCGCCGCGGCGACAAGCGCGGCAGTGGTTGAAATATTAAAGCTGTGAGCATTATCTCCTCCCGTGCCTACTATTTCGAAAACATCCATGTTCGTAATGACCTTAGTGGCATGGTCTCGCATGGCGGCGGCGCAGCCCGCGATTTCGACTATCGTCTCCGCTTTGGTGCTCTTTGTGGAAAGCGCTGCAAGAAAAGCGGCGTTTTGAGTGGCAGTGGTCTCGCCGCTCATTATCTCGTTCATCACGCTATACGCTTCGTCATAGGTAAGGTCCTTTTTCCCGACTATTTTTTCAATTGCTTCTTTAATCATTAGTTTTCCCCCTTGATATTAAGTCGTCGTTTAAGAAATTTGATATCATTTTCTTTCCGTTTGGGGTCATTATCGACTCCGGATGGAACTGAACTCCGTATATCGGATATTCTTTATGTTGAATTGCCATTATTTCATCACCCGTGCTCGTCTGAGCCGTGATGCGAAGACATTCGGGCATGCTCTCCCTGACGGCGGCAAGCGAGTGATAGCGCGCGACAAGCGTTTTCTCAGGACAGTTTTTAAAAAGCGGACAGCTAAGATCAAGAAGAACCTGCGACTGTTTGCCGTGCATAAGCTCCCGTGCATAGCCTATTTTTGCGCCGAAGGCGGCACATATTGCCTGATGCCCCAAACACACTCCGAGTATCGGTATATTCTTTCCGAGTTCACGTATAACGTCGATGATTATACCCGCGTTCTCCGGTCTTCCCGGTCCGGGCGAGATAATAATGCGGCTAAGTTCCAGCGCCTTTATCTGCTCAAGCGTCATCTCATCATTGCGCACGACCTTGATATTTGGCTGTATCTCTCCGACATACTGATAAAGATTGTATGAAAAGCTGTCATAGTTGTCGATAAGCAATATCATATATCCGCCTCCTGTGCAAGCTTCAGAGCGTTTACGACCGCTTTTGCTTTGTTTATGCATTCCTCATATTCCTTTTCGGGAACCGAATCCGCCACTATCCCCGCGCCGCTTCTGACAAATACCGTGCCGTTTTTCTTATAGGCTATGCGTATGGCAATACAGGTATCTACATTTCCGGTGAAGTCTATATAGCCTATCGCTCCTCCGTAAATACCTCTTTTATTGTTTTCAAGCTCGCCGATAAGTTGACATGCGCGTATTTTCGGCGCCCCGGAAAGAGTTCCCGCCGGCAGTACCGCTTCGATCGCGTCAAGCTCGTCAAAGCCGTCTCTTATTTTTCCCGTAACGGTCGAGCCGATGTGCATGACATGTGAATAACGCTCTATCGTGTGAAGCTTTTCAACATGAACGCTGCCAAGCTCGCTGATCTTGCCGAGATCGTTTCTTCCGAGGTCTACAAGCATGTTGTGTTCCGCAAGCTCCTTATCGTCGGCAAGCAGCTCTCTTTCAAGCGCTTCGTCTTCCTGCGCGGTTCTCCCGCGCGGCCTCGTTCCCGCAAGCGGGAAGGTGTGAAGAACTCCGTCCTCAAGCTTTACGAGCGTCTCGGGAGAAGCACCCGCAACCTCAACATCACTTCCCGAAAAATAAAACATATACGGTGAAGGATTGAGTGTTCTCAGAATCCTGTAGGTGTTTAGCAGGCTGCCCTCAAAGGGGGCGCTCAGTCGGTTGGAAAGCACTATTTGGAATATGTCTCCTTCCCTTATGTGACGCTTTGCCTTTTCCACCATGGAGCAGTAGTCCGCTTTATCAAAAAGCGCCGTTACATCCCCCAAAAGGCGTCCTCCTGGCTCGTTCTTTTTTTCGCCCGTACACAAAAGCCGATGCAGGTGCTTAAGTTCGAGAATAGCTTTGTTGTATCCCGTCTCGGGATCGTCAAGAGAGATATTGGCAATGAGAATGATTTTCTGTCTGAAATGATCAAAAGCAATGACTTTGTCAAAGAGCATAAGATCAACGTCCTTGAACTCTTCGTTATCCTGTACCTCGCATTTGACGCTCGGCTCGCTGTACGCAAGGTAATCGTATGAAAAATAGCCGACAAGTCCCCCGGTAAAGGTAGGCAGATAATCAAAGCGCGGACTCTTGTAGTCTCCGAGGACCTGACGTATGTATTTTGAAGGATTATCTGTCTTGAACCTTATGTTTCCCACTTTCATGTCCCCGTTTATACAGGTTATCTCGAGTATGGGATCAAAGCCGAGAAAAGTATATCTTCCCCACTTTTCTTTTTCCTCCACCGACTCGAGCATATAGCAGTGAGTCGATATGTTCTTAAGTATTTTAAGCGCTTCAATCGGCGTGCATGTGTCCGACAAAAACTCGCAGCTCACCGGAAGGACCTTGTATTTTCCCTGTTTGGCAGTCTTTAAAACCTCATCCATGCTTGGTGAAAAATTCATATTTGTAACCTCCTGAAAATGCGAAAAAAAGAAAATCCCCGACAGAAAAAATCTTCTGTCAAGGACGAATAACCAACTTATCCGCGTTGCCACCTTGATTCACGGTCATTATCGGCCGTGCACTCGTAAGATACATAACACATATCTCAGGCAACTTACGCATGCCACCTCGTTGCAGAATACTCTGCGCCAAAGACGCATTTGACTGCACCCTCAGCGGTCCATTTGACGATCTGTTTTTTACCCGACTCTCAGCAGCGCGGGCTCTCTGTAAAAGCATAATCGCCTTTATCTCCGCCTCAACGGTTTACAATGGGTAGCATAGCACAATATCCGCCTTTTGTCAATAGCAAAATCCAAATTTTTTTCCGCCGCAAAAAAATAAGCAGTTCGGCAAAGGCAAAATTTTTTTTTGCGAATATAAGTATAATGCGGTAATACCGCAATGAAAGGAAAATTAAAATGGAAAACAAAATGAAAAATATAGATTTAGTATCAAAAGCAAAAGATATAGCGCTCAACCATAAAACTCTGTATGTAATGGGGTGCTTCGGCGCGCCCATGAACGATAAAAACAAAAAGCGCTACACTAAAAACAACCCGTACAACGAAGACCCTGAAAGACAAAAGCTAATAAACGCCGCCTCAAGCGACACATTCGGCTTTGACTGCGTATGTCTTATTAAAGGTATCCTTTGGGGATGGAATGCAAATACCGAAAAAGTTTACGGGGGAGCCGTGTATAAAAGCAACAACGTTCCGGATATCGGAGCAAATAAGATGATAAATGCCTGCTCGGATATATCCGACGACTTTTCTCATCTTGAAACAGGCGAGGCGTTATGGATGGAGGACCATATCGGCATTTATATCGGTGACGGACTTGCGGTCGAATGCACGCCCAAATGGGAAGACAAGGTTCAAATAACTGCCTGCAACTGCAAAAAGGAAGGCTACAACACCCGAACGTGGACTAAACACGGAAAGCTCCCCTATGTGGAGTATATCAGCGAGCAGGAGTTACCTCCGTCTGATACCTCAAACGGGACTCCCGAGTGCGTTAGCTTTGAAGTATACGACGTCGTGGCGCTTAAAGAAGGGGTTAGGACCTATTCAAGCGGAAAGACCATCGCTTCTTGGGTAAAAAAAGCAAAGCTGTACGTGAGATGGATAAACGCGGATCAAACGGTAACGGTTTCGACCTTGAAGGAGGGCGCCGTCACCGGCACTCTGTTTGCAAAGGACCTTGTTCTGATCGAAAAGGCAAACAAGGTCAATAACACGGACTCTTCGTATCCTAACGCGGATGAATCCGAAGATACAGAGCCCAAGAATCAGGATAACAATGATTCTGACACCGACGGCAAAACCGAAAAAGAAGATATAAACAAGCCGGAAAGCATATCTCCCGACGCCTCGCCTCTGCCCGAAGATCAAGGAGGCTCCGAGTCGAAAAGCGAAAACAAAAGCGAAAAACGGAAACTCTTTTGGCGTATATTACGCTATATCCTCGACTTTATTAAAAAGCTTTTAAGCCGCGAATAAAGCGACAAACGCTGCGCATACAACGTTTTCACAATTTTTTCGGGACGACGGGAACATTCCCGCCGTCCCGATTTGTAATTTTCCGCCTGCTTTCTCAAAAGACGCAGTTAAATGTTTTTTAATTTATAATATAAATCTTCGTTGCCGCATCTAAGCCTAAATGTTGCCTAAAAATGAACTAATTCTGATATTTTCTTTAATTTTTATTGTGATTTTCGAACCCCCTTGACAAACCGCTCCTTTAGTGCTATACTGTGCGCAATAGGTAAGATAACTGTTATAGTACGCATAGAACAGAATTGTGAAAGGAGGCAACTATGTTCACCGTTGATCCGATGGCGAGAAAGCCTGTGTATGAGCAGATCATCGAGCAGACCGAGCGGTTTCTGCTGACGGGGACGCTATCACCGGGCGATCAGCTCCCCTCCGTGCGCTCTCTTTCGCTGGAACTCGTCGTCAACCCCAACACCATCCTCAAGGCCTACAACGATCTGGATAAGAGCGGCATCATCCGCTCGGTACCGGGCAAGGGGTATTTTGTCTGCGAGGGCGCGATGGAGGTGCTGGGAAAGCGATATCGGAAGGATTTGATCCTGCTTCGGCAGACCGTGTCCGAAATGGCTCTGTCCGGTATCAAAAAGGAGGAAATCCTTTCCATTGTGGAAGAAGTCTACAAAAGTGCAAATCAGAAAGGAGCTAAGACATGATTCAGGCAACCAACTTAACCAAGCGATTTGAGAATTTCACGGCGCTGGAGAACATATCCTGCACCATCCATGACGGCTGTATATACGGGCTGGTCGGATCGAACGGCGCGGGGAAATCCACCCTGCTTCGCATTATTACCGGGGTATATAAGCAGGACGGCGGCTCAGTCACCATAGACGGACAGCCAGTTTGGGAAAATCCCGAGGTCAAGGGACGCTTCACCTACGTTCCCGACGAGCTTTACTTCCTGCCGGGGGCTACCATCAACCGCATGGCATCCCTATACAAATCGATCTACAAAAATTTCGATCCCGCCCGATGCAAGGAGCTGACCGGGATGTTCGGACTCAATCCGACAAAACCCATTTCCACCTTCTCCAAGGGCATGAAGCGGCAGGCCGCCACCCTCTTGGCGCTCTCCTGCAAGCCCGACTACATCTTCTTTGACGAAACGTTCGACGGGCTTGACCCCGTCATGCGCAACTACGTCAAGGGACTGATCTGCGAGGACGTCATTGAACGGCACGCCTCGGCCATCATCACCTCCCACTCGCTGAGGGAGCTGGAGGACACCTGCGATCAGCTGGCCCTGCTGCACAAGGGCGGCCTTGTGGTGGAGAGCGACATTCAGAACCTCAAAACCGCCCAGTTCAAGATTCAGATCGCCTTCAATCACCCCTACGACAAGGAGCTGTTCGAGGGAATTTCGTTCACCCACTTCATCAAGCACGGCTCGGTTTCCAACATGATAGTCAAGGGAGACCGCGAGGAAACGGTCGCCAAGCTGTCCGCGCTCTCCCCCTCCGTGCTGGACGTCCTGCCCCTGTCGCTGGAGGAGGTCTTTACCTACGAGATGGAAGCTCTGGGCTACACCTTCCAGCTCAACTGATTGGATTACGGAAAGGAGACCAGCTATGAAAAGTCAAGAGAAAAAAGAGGGATTAAGCGGATAAATTTTGAGGTTGAAAAGGGACGTTGT
>CANPZU010000034.1 GCA_947588825.1 uncultured Clostridia bacterium | reverse complement strand
GATGCGCAACTCCCTGACATCAAGTTTCACGCTCTTCGGCACACCTTTTCCACCCGCGCACTTGAGGTGGGCATGGATTTTAAAACGCTAAGTGAAATTCTCGGCCATTCCACAGTTGCGATCACTCTCGACCTCTATGTTCATTCGTTGGACGAGCATAAAAGGTCACAGATGAACAAGCTCAGTGAAATCTATTCGCCGTCAAACTGAGCAGTCAAAAAAAGGTGCGGAACGCCTTAAATAAAGACATTCCGCGCCGACTTTCCCAAAAGATTAAGTTTTGGGTCATGTGATTGCGGCAACTCTACAATTATAATACCACAAAATTTTTAAAGAATTCTTTTGCGCAAGTATTGCGCAATGAAAATATATTATTCTACAGGAGGTTTTATCAATGAACAAAACAGTAAAGGGCTATGCTATCGGCGTTATGTCGGCTTTGATAGCGGTAGGAGGGGTGGCCTATGCCACAAGCGGTCAGCGAAATATTGATGTGACCTATGACAACTATAAGGTTTACATTGACAACACCCTTGCTGATCTTACAGATGCCAACGGGACGACTGTGGAGCCGTTTGTATACAACGGAACAACCTACCTCCCCGTCCGCGGCGTGGCGCAGGCAATGGGTGCGCAGGTAACATATGATGGAGCATCAAGGAGTGTATACATTTGGGATAAGATGGTTCCGGGCGAAACATTTTTGATGGATGTTTGCCCGCCGTATGAAGGTGGCGATGTATATTCATCTTCTGAGGGCAGAACCTTTGAAATGGACGGAAAAAAGAGATCAAACGGGGTTACTATTTGGAGCAATGGTAACAGCGTATTGTTCAACCTTGACGGCAGATATAACTCCTTGAGTTTCGATATAGGTCACAATGGTTATCTTGAAGATGAAAAAACTGTAACCTTTATTGTAGATGGAAAAACAGTAAAGACTATAACCTTGGAACCCGAACAATTGGCAAAACATATTACTATTCCCTTAAACTACGGTTTACAGTTAAAGATTGCTACTGAAGGTTATGGAAATGTTGGCCTTGCCGATATGATTGTGGAGTAAGGTTATACCATTTGCAAATGCAAGAGGCATATAATATTTTGTGAGTATTATGTGCCTCTTGACGGCAAAAAGAATTTTTGGTTTGGCAAAAAGAGGTGGATTAATGAATAATAAAATATTTAGCGCAATTTTTGTTATATTGATTTTATTGCTGTTTTCACCTCTTTGTAGATGTGTTTATGCCGAAAATTATATTGTCAAGTTCGTAGACACATTTAAACCTGTGATGCATGGAAGCAGTTTGCAAGAGATAAATGCCAAAGAAAATTTGTATATTATATATGATACTAATGACTTAAAAGAGTTAAGCGAATATATAGATTACATAGAAAACGATGTGACCGTTGAATTAGCGGAACCGGAAGGTCATATTTCCGCGACACAGGCATTTGAAGCGGAGAATAATGATTCATTAGCTTGGCAACTTGAGATGATAAACTCATATTTTCCATGGGGGCTTGCTACATATGGCAACAACGTGAATGTTGCAGTAATTGATTCCGGATGCAATCAACATATTGATATAAAAGATAATCTCGCCGGCGGATATAACTATATATTAAACACCGATGATTATTCTGACAATATTGGTCACGGAACTCATGTGTCAGGAATAATTGCCGCCGAACATAATGGGTTTGGTATTGATGGAATAGCCCCCAAATCAAAAATATATGCTTTGAAGTGTTTCGATAATAATTATCAAACAACAGTAAGTATGCTTATTCGCGCAATTTACGATGCTATTGATGTCTATAAGTGCAAAGTTATCAATTTAAGCTGGGGATTGAAAGCCGACAGGCAGGCATTGCATGACGCTGTAAAATATGCCGTCAATAATGGCGTTATAGTAATCGCAGCAGTTGGAAACGATGGGAACGATACCATGTATTACCCGGCCGCCTATGAAGAAGTCATTGGTGTTGGGTCAATAGGCCGGGAAAAAGAACGATCATCTTTTTCACAGACAAACAGCTCTGTTTTTGTCGTTGCACCGGGAGAGACATTTCTAAGTCTTTCGGGCGATGATGGATATGAGGTCAAGCAGGGTACGTCTCAAGCGGCGCCGGTAGTTACTGGGATCACGGCATTGATACTGTCTGCAAAGCCCGGCCTTAATGCAGGTGAATATATAAACTTATTAAAGGCCAGCGTTGATGATGTTGGTGAATCGGGGTATGACACAAGCTTTGGATATGGCGTGGTAAATGCCGAATCCATGCTAAAATCAGTTATGGGTAGTTACTATACTTCACCAATTATGAATGGCGTTGTTCTTATATACAATAATACGATGGCCGAATTGCACGCAACCGGTATTTGGCTTAAAAAGGAGGAGAAGTTGTATAATGTAAAAATTGAGGATATTTTTGTCCCGCCTAAGCAAAGTACAGTGTGTAAATTTGAGGGGGAAAATGTAAAATTTTTATTGTGGGACTTACTGAAGACAATGAAACCATTAACAATTATGAGAAAAGAGGGGTAATGTATTATGAAAAAATTTTTATCAATTATTTTGGCTGGGATGCTGTGTTTGTCCGCATTTACAGATATTACGTTTGCAGAAGAAATAACAGAAATGTATTATTTATCAGATGGTTCTTTAGAAACATTCGACGGTTATTATGAAGATGACTATATTGACGGCGCAACAGATGATATTATGACTAAAAACGAGGATTTGGAAAACAGTGAAATCAATCTGTTCAGCAAAACGTATACTTTCAGCGAATTGAAAAAATTGCTGCCATCAGGTACATATTGGAATCATAAGGGAGTTTCTTACGATAAATACAATAAAGATAGGGAAAAATACAATTTAAAAAGTACGAATAAGCCGTGCAACCACAAAGAATTTGGAAGTTCGCATTGTTCTCTGTATAACTATACTGGCAAATGTGGCTGTAATGTATTTTCTGGATCAGCACAATGTATGGCGTTTGCAAGGTTCATTTGTAACAAATTGTTCGGAAAAACTCCTAATGGAAAAGGCACTGCCGGAAATGGATGGAAAAAAACGAGCATTGATAATTTAAAACCCGGTGACTATATAAGATATCGACGAAACTCTAAACATTATGGTCACTCTGTTGTAGTTATAGAGGCTACAAGCAGCAGCATAAAAGTTGTTGAATGTAATCACGATGGCAAGTGTGGCATAAACTGGGGAAGAAAAATAAATAAATCCACATTGAAAAACTACTATATGGTGAACTGTCTTACAATGGGCGGAGTGACTTCAAAACCCAGTCCCGAACCGCAATTGCCCTCTTACAATACATCAAAGGTATTTCCCACACCGATAAAGTGTTATGCATTGGAGAAATGCACAGTTTACTCAAATGCTGACGGAAGTGGCGCAAAAGGAGAGGTCTCTAAAGGGGACGAATGCAAAATAAAGGAGATATACACAAACGGTTACGCTAAAATAACGGCTTCGAAAATAAGTGGCTCGGCTTATGTGAAAATGAGCGTATTTACTAAGGGAACCGGCATAGAAAGATCCGATAGAGTATCTTCAACTCAAAAAGTATACAGGCATTCTGATTTAAAAACAAGTATAGGAGAAGTATATAAATCAGATTCTATTAAAGTCGTGTATGAAAGCGGAAATAATGCACAGATCATATATCCTCTTGATTCCGGCGGATATAAAATGGGCTGGATAGCAAAGTCTAAACTTGTGGGGAACGGCGGTTCTTCAGCTAAGGTGTCGGGTATACCCACACCTATAAAGGCGTACACAAAATCTGACGGAAAAACAAAAACATATAAATCAGTAGATGGCAAGGAAACCGGATATATTGCCGGAGACACTGATTTGTGTACAATTAAGGCGGTATATACAAACGGATGGGTTAAGGTTACATATCCCACGTCAAGTGGAGAAAAAACGGCATACGCAAAGTCCTCCGCTTTTGCAAGCGCGTTTAATGTGCTTGGAACATCCAATCCCACATCCACACAGACGGTTTACAGACGTTCTAATTTAAAAGAGAAACTCGGAGAAGTTTACAAATCTGACTCAGTAAAGATCATTGGTGAACAGGGTTCCAATTTGCAAATTATATATCCAATCAATGGCGGATATAAAATGGGGTGGATAAAGGCTTCCAAATTAAAGCCCGTTGTTAAAAATATTAAAACCACTTCATCAAGTCCAATAACCGTTGTGGCAGGACAGCCGTTAAATACACAGTATATTAATGTAATCGCCGAATACCTTGGCGGCGCGGTTAAAACCTTAAAGCGCAAGCTCGGCCTTTCCGCGGAAGGCGACGAGGGATACGTGGTCAAAAACGCCGAGTTTGAGGAAGAAGGAACTCAAACAGTTGCGTTTGAATATGAAGAAAATGATGTAATGGTTACAGATTCTCTCAATGTCGATGTTATAGAAAGAGAAATGACAGACATTGAAATACAGTCATTACCCTATAAGACTAATTATATAGAAGGCGAAGAGCTTGACGTAACGGGAATGACCGTGATTGCAAAGTATAACGATGGAACAGAAGAATTTATGGACGATTTTGCATTTGAATGGTATGACGAGCAAGATTCAGAAACGTCCAAATTGAGCGTTGGTGAACATGAAATAAATGTTGTTGTAAATGAGTTCATGACTTCTTTCAAAGTAACTGTTGTTCCCAAAACTCTAATAAGCTTGTCAATAAATACCGCCCCTGCTAAGACCACATATGTTGAGGGCCAGTCGTTTGACGCGGCAGGTCTCTCCCTTATCGGAAAGTATAACAACAGCGACGAAGAGATTATCACAGAGGGATACACATTATCTACGCTTGATTCGTATACAATAGGAGAGCAAAATATTATTGTCAGCTATGATGGACAGTCGGTTCTTTTGCCGGTGACGGTTATCAAGAAACAGCCGACAGCAATATCAATAGACAGCTTGCCTGATAATACCAATGTCCTGGAAGGAAGTCTCAGTGTCGATACAACGGGCCTCAAGGTAAAGGTCGACTACAACGATGGTACAAGCGGCACAATTGAAGGCGGATATACCCTGTCAGGATATGAACCGAGAACAATTGGTAAGCAGACGCTGACCATAAACTTCTGCGGATTTGAAACTACATTTGATATTGAGGTAGTGGCGAAGTCTCTGACAAGACTTGAGATAGATGAACCAGCGGAGATAACAGAGTTTATCGAAGGCGAAGATTTGGACACATCAGGTATGATTATATACGGTTACTATAATAATGGCGATGTGGACGAGATCATAGACTATGAATTGAGCGGTTATGATTCATCTGTTGGTCCAAAGACGGTTGTTGTATCCAGTGGAGGACTTTCCGTATCGTACGAGGTAAATGTACGGGCAAAGACTCTAATTGGCGTTGAGATAGAGTCTGAGCCGGAAAAGACTGAGTATTATGAGGACGAGACGCTGGACACCACCGGGCTGGAAGTTGTAGCGGTTTATGATAACGGCGACAGAGTGAACGTCCCCGTTTCGGAGTGCAGATTAGACGGCTTTGACAATACTCCCGGTCTGAAGTCAATCAGCGTGTCCTATGGAGACAGCACGGCGATATTTGAGGTTGAGGTTTCTGAACTGAAAATAAATTCTTTCACATTGGATAATCCGCCGTCAAAACTCACTTACAATGTTGGCGAGGAGCTTGAGCTTGACGGTATATCAATGACCGTGGCTTATGAGAATGGCAGGACTGAACAGGTAAATGTTGAGGATTGCGTTATCAGCGGTTACGATAAAGATACCGCCGGAGTACAGACTGTAGTTGTAAGTTACAGAGAGGCGTCCGTCTGCTTTGTCGTGAACGTAAAGAATATCGTTGATAACACAGCTATATTGAAGATTGGCAGCGCCTCAGCGATAAAGGGATCAACAATCGCTGTCCCGGTCAATATAGTAAACAACACCGGATTGTCACAGTTCAAATTTGATGTGACATACGACAAGGCCGTGTTTAAAGACTTTGATGTAGCCGCGGCAAGTGTTATATCCGATGATGGCCTGTCATGTGAAATTGCAAGTGAAACAGAGGACTATGTAACACAAACTATAGCATGGAAGGGTGCCGATGATATTACAAATAACGGAACTGTGCTGACCATGTATCTCACGGTGCTTGAAACGGCGGAAAGCAACAGTTATCCCATCGAGGTTGTATATGATGAAGACAACACCTTGAATAAAGCGGGTGAAAAAGTAAAGCTTAATTGTATGCACGGCACGATAATTGTTGAAGAAGGAGACGTAATAACAAGAGTTGTGAGCGGAGACCAGACATCCATAGCGGCGGGAGGCGTACTCAATTATGATGTGACCCTTTCGAACAATACAGGGTTATCCGGTTACAAACTGAATGTTAAATATGACACATCCGCAATGAAACTTGTAAATGTGACGACCGGGAGACTTTTTGGAGATTTTAAGATGAATTATGCGGATGATGCCGGAACGATAACGATCACGGGCGTATCTGACGATGTTAACAAGCAAAACGGAACCCTCTTGAAGTTTGAGTTCACAACAGCGGAGGATGCCGAGGACGGTAATTACCCAATACAGATAACATATGTGCAGGAAGAAACCTATGTTAATGAAAGCGGCGCTAAAAACAATGTCGCCTTGAATACGATAGACGGAGAAGTGGCTATCGCGGGATATGTCCTCGGTGACATAAACGGAGACGGACGTGTAAACAACTTCGACGCAATGGCGCTTGTGGGATATGTCAATAATGATTGGTCGCTTGATGAGAACAGACTCAGCGCTGCCGACATAACGGGAGACGGCGTCATAGATTATCTTGACTATGCGAGCCTGTCAGCGTTCATAATCGGACTTTATGAGGATTTGAACAGTGACTGCGAAACGGTTGGCGGAAGCGTTAATTATGTCTCGAAGTTCGTCGGAGGAGCAAACACAAAAAGCGCTGTGATAATTGCCGATGAAATAACCGGGTCGGAAATAGGCGAATATGTTGAAATGAATGCCGATCTGTATGAAAATCCGGGAATGTCAGGATATATTGTGACGCTGAACTATGATGTCGATGATTTGGAACTTGTTGATATTCGGCAAAAAGACACGCTTTCAGGCGGCAAATTCGCCGTCAACACAAATGTCAGCGGCGAAGCTACCGTGATGTGGTCTGATGACAAGGTTCAGTACGGAGAAGGTTCAATATTCACAGCGGTATTTAAACTGAAGAAAGCCGATAAGGAAGAAATACTCGTGAAATTGTCATATAACAGTGAGCATACCGGATACATAGATGAAGATATGGCTTCAGTGCCGGTATCGCTTATGAGTGAGAGCGGAGTGATATATCCGGATACGGCGCATCCTTATATAACAATTGATGATGTTAAAAATGAGGGCTCAAATATTTCCGGCAGTATTACAATCAACAAATGTGACATTGCGGACGACTTGGCTAAATTGTATATAGCGGCATATGATGAGGCCGGCCAGCTGCTTAATGTCATTACGATTGACGCTGACTTGGGGAATACCGAGCAGATAGTAAAGAAGTTTGAACTTCAGGCAAATGAACCCGCGTATATAAAGGCATTCTTGCTTGATAGCGAAACAATCGCACCTATAACCAAAGCAAAGATGTACGAATTTTAACTAAGGGCCTTAGGTAAGGGGTTGTGTCTCTCAAATATTGATACAGCCCCTTATGTAAACGCTGAATAAATAACGCCTGCGGCTCAGCACGACGCCTGGCGGCCAAATTTCCCCGATACCGCGTCAAAAATGCTCGAAATACACCAAGTATTTCTGCGCTTTTTTCCTTGTCTCGTGAAAATTATGTCTCGCCAATCGCCGCACTGTATTTAATCAGTGTTTACTTATGTGCAAATAGACAGAAGGAGTAGATGCTTTATGAAAAAAAGGTTATTGTCTTTAATTACAGTTTTTTGTCTGCTGTCGTCAACTTTCGTTTTTGTGACTCCCGCTCATGCAGATTATGGCTGGATTTTAGAGTCGGAACTGCCGCGGGGAGCTGAGGTGACGGCAAGAAAGTGGACATATGATGAGCCTATAATTACCACATCGGACAAAACCTCATTACCTGGCTGGGAACAATGTGGTATTGCTGATTGGAAATGGGGATCTTGGGGTGACTGGAGCAGTTGGTCTGACACAAAAAGAACACAGAGTGATTCCAGACAGGTAGAAACAAGAAAAGTTGACGATACAAAGAAAGTGAAATCTTATAATTACTACAGGTATTCAGACGCAAAACTCCCAGAGAAACCAAAAGGTACATCAGGGAATGATGAGTACAACAAATCACACCCTAATAAATACACATATAAGCTTACCAGTGAATTAACAGCCAGAACCTCAACTATTGGTACTGGCAGTGGCTCAAAAGGATATAAATATGTCTATAATGGTACAAATTACATTAGTGTATGGAAAGATAGCCCATTTAAAACATATGCCCAAAAAACACAATACAGGTACAGGGATAGGGAAAAAGTTTATACATACTATTATAGAAAATACGAGCATAAAGAATCCTATACCGAGCCGGCTGGTACCGACATAATCAATAAAACCGCATGGGTAATGTACAGGTATCTGTCATTCACTTTGGATTTGAACGGTTGTCTGAATGACGCATACAGCGGTTCGATCGATGGGTTTGGCACGGCGGACGTCTATATAAACGGCGTATTGGCGGCAGATGACGTCAGCGATTTTTATAACACCTATGTATTTGGCACAAGGTACGATATAACCGATATTAAGGCTTTCCCCGACCGTACATACGTTGGTGTGCATTCCGGAAGCTTATCCGGAACCATAGAAAACAATGTTTCCGTAGAATTGCAATATTATGTTAACCCGATAGTAAGATACGATGCGAACGGCGGAAGCGGAGCTCCGGCGGAACAGTCAAAAACTTATGGGCAGAAGCTGACGTTGCGCACGGAAGTGCCGACACGAAAGGGATACACCTTTATTAAGTGGACTTCTCAAGCCAACGGTGCCGGCGACCCATATTATCCGGGCGGTATATATCCCGAGAACATCAATTCTGATATGACGCTGTATGCTCAATGGCAGCCGAATGAATTTATTGTCCGATATAATGGCAATGGCTCAACGCAGGGGCTGGAAAGCAGTTCAACGCATACTTATGATGGAACAAGTTATTTTGCTTCAAACCAGTTCTCCAGAAAAGGCTACTCTTTTCAAGGCTGGGCGTTGAACAAGGACGCGGCGGAAATAGACTTTGCGCCCGATTCCCAGGTACCCAATTTGGTTGAGGTTAACCAGGGTGAAGTGACGGTTTACGCCGTATGGAAGCCAAATACATACACTGTACACTACGACGGTAACGGGGGATTTATATATGATGAGAACGGAGAAATTATGTACGATCAAAATAATTCTCCCGTTTCTATGGAAGATTCCGTATTTACGTATGATTCTTTCCCTATAACTCTTTCTCCCAATTTATATAAGAGAAAAGACTATGAGTTTAAAGGATGGGCTACAGAAAACCGACAGAACGCTGTCGAAGATTATGATGATAATGAAAATATAGACACCAACCTGTCCGAAGGAAAAGATGTTACGCTCTATGCGGTATGGAAAGAAATTCCCCATACTAATGATGTTGTGTTTGAAGAAAAGGGATTCTATGGCGGAAAGCAGATAAGTTTAAAAACAACGACCTCCAATGCTAACATATATTATACGTTGGACGGAAGCGAGCCGTCTTTGTCGAGTTCTGTCTACACAGGGCCGCTCGAATTTAAAACTGTCGGCGATACTACAATAAAAGCTTTTGCGTTAAAAGAAGGCAATATCGCAAGTAATGTGACGGAATACACGGTCAGCGTCAAATCTCTTGAAAAAGTTCAGTTTGACATCAGCGAATTTGAAATGGGCAAGAAGGTTAGACTGTATCTTGACGGGGAGCAAGACGGTAAAGATTATAAGATTTACTATACGCAGGACGGCAAGGAACCTTCCGACAAGAGCGCTGCTTACAATGGTGAAATTATGTTCAATGTAAAGACAAATGCCGTTGTTAAAGCGTTTGCTGTAAAGAAAGGCTTTATAAGCAGCGAAGTAAGCGCCGTAAGCATTACCGTCGATTCCGTCGCGACTCCTGTAGTTGAGGTAACTGATTCGTGGCCGGGCGGTGCGCTTATTTCTATCAAGAGTGACACTAAAAATTCGAAGATTTATTACACTACTGATCAGACCGATCCCAAAATCTCTTCTACGAGACAACTGTATTCAGAGGAATTTGAAGTTACAGTTAAATCAAACAAGCCGGAAAATATAACAATTCGTGCCGTTGCTATGAAGAACGGTTACGCGGTGAGTGAAGTTATGAAAACAATAACTATCACGGACAGAGAGGTATATGAACCATATATGACGATAAATAATGTTATCGGTGGTAAAATGATATCTTTAGGCTGCGAGACTGAGAAAGTCGAGATATTCTACACGGATGACGGCACAGACGCGTCAACCACCAGCAGACCGTATCACGGCGAATTTATGGTTTCGGAGGATGTTGTAATTAAAGCCATCGCCGTCTACGACAGCAGAATCCTAAGTCCACAAATGGAAAAGGAAGTAACTGTTCCGAAAATGCTCAAACCGACCATCAATGTCGAGGTCGGTGAAGATAGTTCTGTTGTAGTTATTTCCGGCAACTCAACTAATTCGACGATATTCTACACTTTAGATGGGTCTATGCCGAATGAAAGATCGTTGAAGTATGAAAAGCGATTTGAAGTTACGCAGAAAACTACTATTCGGGCAATCGCCGCTCGAAAAGGTTATGCGACAAGCGACCCGGCTGAAGCGGAGGCCATAGTTTTCACGCTTTCCATACCTGAAGTGAATACAATGGACCCAAGTGGTGTAACGGAATACGGAGCGGTATTGCATGGTGAATTCTTAGCCGGCGAGGACAGCGACATAACGAGCAGAAGATTTATATATTATGAAAAAAATAATTTCCGTTCAGTAAATACCGTGGAAGCCGATGATACATTTAGCGCTGTTATTTCTAATTTGAAACCGGATACAGAATACTGGTATCAGGCTATGGCGGAAAACAGAAAGGGTATAGGGACAGGTTTGACAAAAGCGTTTAAAACGAACAAAGTCTCTGTACAATATCCAACAAGTATTAAGATATCACCAGAGTTTGTTTCAATGAACAAGGGTGAGAAGCGTGCCGTTCTTGCAACCGTCTTACCAAAGGAAGCGATTAACAGAAAACTTGCTTGGAGCAGCAGCGACAGAGATATAGCAACTGTAAACAATAATGGAGTTGTTACCGCTGTAAGCAGCGGCACTGCCGTTATTACGGCAACTTCAGCTTCAGGAAAGGTTAAGGGGACAATGCAGGTGGCTGTAATAGATGGAACAATTAATGGTGAACTTGACTTTTCAGAAATAAGTATGGCGAAAAACATAAGTGAACTGTGGAATAAAAACAACTCACCGGATACATATAAAGTCGATGGCGTTCTTCTTGGAGGGAACTCCGTAATGGCGACCGCTTATCTGGCACGTTGGGGAGGAACTGTTTTGGAGGAAAGAGATCCATATCCTGATGGAATACAGTCAATGAATGTAAAGCAATATTCATCTGATTACCACGTTCAGGAAGTCCTTTTCCTGCCGCCGCGCAGAGATGCCTTGGATAATGATGACATAAAGAAGGCAATAATGGAACATGGAGCCGTATATTCCGAATTCCAATATGACTCTAATTACATAAAATATGAAAAGGATAAAAAAATAGCAAGGAATTATTATTTGGCTGATAAGGATTCACACAATGCCCGTGGTCACGCGCTTGCCATTGTTGGATGGGACGATAATTACAGCCGAAATAAATTCAAGGTGGACTATCGGCCGGAAGGAAATGGTGCGTTTATATGTAAAAACAGTTGGGGCACATCAAACGGTGAAGACGGATACATTTATATTTCGTATTATGACCCTTACATAGGGCGTCAAGGCGTTAATGCGGTGTTCAACAATCTTGAGAGCAACAGTAACTATAACACTATATATCAGTATGATCCGTTGGGTCCAATACTCAGCCGCGACTATCCCGGAGGTCAAGTCTATATATCCAATGTCTTTCCAAAGAAAGGAGAAACTTTGGCACAGGATGAATTGCTCAGAGCGGTATCCTTCTATACCGGAGACAAGGGATACACCTATGAAATATTTGTCATACCCGAGTTTACTGACAGTGCTTTCTTTGACAACATAGGTAGTTGCGTGAAGAGAGGTGTAATGGAGTATGCGGGTTATCATACAGTCAAGTTGGATGAAGCAATTAATTTGAAAAAAGGAACTCGATTTGCTGTTATAGTCAGGCTGTCAAGCGTAGATGGCAAAGTATCCACATATTTTGAAGCACCCCTTGAAGAAATGGCCGCGCATAATGCTTCTGCCGAAGAAGGAGAAAGTTTTGTAAGTACTGATGGGATAACTTGGTCTGATGTACATCTTGAAATGTTGGCGGATACAAATGTTTGCGTAAAAGCCTTTACAGATCGTCAAGATGAAGAAGCCTCACTTATGGAAGCAATAAAGCCTGTTGAAAAAGAAAGCCAGACCGTTTCAATGTATGAAGCGATTGATAAGGGATTCGTTATAAGTCAGGGGTTCATTGACGAAGTTGAAAACGCAGTTTTGTTTGATGACAACAGTGACGATGCGCCAACCGGTGCAATTACTCCCAGCATTGAAATTGGAAATAATGCTGTTGATGTGGCCGAGGGCGCGGTCTTTGATGAAAAGTTTGATTTGCGCAATCAAGGACACTCTGTATCGGCTGTAAAGGATCAGGGTAGTTTTAATACTTGCTGGGCGTTTGCAACATACGCCTCTCTTGAAAGCTGCGTTATGAGAAATGCTCAAAAAATAAGGTACTATGATTCTATGGCGGGTGCCTCCGGTGACGCAGGGGTTATTTATGGAGGAATTAATATTCCGGTATCAAAAGTAACCTTGAATAAAAGCGAAGTTAAATTGGCAAAGGGCAGTGAGATGAGTCTTTATGCCGAGGTGCTTCCTTATGATGCCTCTGACCGTAATATTACATGGATAAGTGATAATCCAGAAATCGCACAAGTCGATACAAGTGGCAATATAAGAGCATTGGAACTGGGAACAGCCACTATCACAGCAATTAATGATGATAGCGGCATATATTCATCATGCGATGTTGTAGTAGCCCAAGCAGAGCCAGTCAGTGGTATTAACTTGCCTTATGATGAAATTGTTTGTGAGGTTGGGGACAATATTGTGATACTGCATGAGATACTTCCTGAAAACGCCGAAAACACAGAGGTTGTTTATAATGTGTCTGATGAAAACGTTGCCTATGAAAATGACGGAATAATAATAGCGTCAGCATCTGGGCAAACGGAAATTACAGTGACCACAGTTGACGGAGGGTATCAGGCATCAGTGCAGCTATATGTCTTAGAAGCTGAGGAAGAACCAGTAATGGATAAAATTGAGGCATATGTAGATAAAACAGAAGGAGGTTTTGAAGCTGAAATAATAAATGATAATGACTTTGATATCGAGACAGATATATATTTTGCTGTTTATGACGAAACTACGAATGCATTGATAAAAACATATTCTATCAGTGATGTTACAATTGGAAAATTTGATAGCTATGTTTGTACTCCGGAGATAACTGTTGACAAGGGTTGTATCGGCAAATTGTTTGTCTGGGAAAAGGGTACATTAAGTCCGTATATTGAAGCATTAGTATTTGAATAAATTTAGATGTAATTAATAATGTTTAACGGATAGTGTATCATAAAAATACAATAGGGTGCAATTCCCTTTGATATATATCACCCTCGGCGTGTTGGGCTTCGGCCCATCCCCTCATGCGCCGGGGGTGTTTTTGCGGCTGTTGACTTTTCTGCGGGATTAAGGTATAATAATATTGTCAAGGATGTTCGTTTGTTTGAAAACACACGGGAAAACATCTGCGGAAAGGGGCGTAAAATGTGGATCAAATAATAATTCATGTAGACATGGACGCCTTTTTCGCTTCGGTGGAAACGCGGGACAATCCAAATTTACGAGGCAAACCGCTTATTATCGGCGCTCTGCCTGGAGAACGGGGCGTTGTCGCCACTTGCAGTTACGAGGCAAGGAAATACGGCGTCCACTCCGCGATGAATATAAAAGGGGCGTATAGACTTTGCCCAAACGGTATCTATATGCACCCGAACATCGACAAATACAGAGCGGTATCGGCCCAGCTTCATAAAATATGGAACACTTATGCTTCAGCGGCTGAAACGATAGCTCTTGACGAGGCGTATCTTGATGTAACGGAAAAGGCCGGAAATCTGGAAGGAGCACGAAGGATAGCCCAGGCGATAAAACAACGCACAAAGGATGAGGTTGGGCTTACCTGCTCCGTGGGCGTGGCATACTCAAAAACAGCGGCAAAGACGGCAAGCGAAGAAAAGAAACCGGACGGATATTTTGAAATTCCATCGGCTCAGGATTTTTTGAATTTAATCATTGACCGTAATGTCAGCGTCCTGTATACCGTTGGGAAGATGACCGCCGAAAAGCTGAACGCTTTGGGAATACGGACAGTACGGGATATACGGGAAAATCCGGAAACAGTCGCACGCCTCCTTGGAAAGCAGGGACAGTGGATCACCAAGCTCGCGTTTGGTGTTGATGATCGGAAGGTTACTCCGTATCGTCCGCAGGACGCAAAATCCATCAGCCGTGAGGTCACGTTTCAGGAGGATGTGCAGAATTATGACCTGCTCCGTGACGTGCTTGCCTTGCTTGCGTTGTGTGTGGAGCATAGGGCGAAACGGCACGGCCTGCTTGGAAATGGCGTAACATTGAAGCTCACTTATTTTGACATGAAAGGCATAACCCGCTCCCGCATCACGTCCGCCTGCGACTCCGCCGTCATGATTTGGCAAACGGCGGTCGAATTGCTGGAAAATGTGGAAAAGCGTCCGGTTCGTTTGATAGGCGTGGGGATTTATAACCTGTCCGGCGAAGAGGGACGGCAGCTCACTATGGATGATTTTATGAATGAGTCTCATGACCGACGAGACGAGGAAATGAGAAAAATGCTTGATACGCTTCAACATCGGTATAAATTGGGCTTCGCTGGGCATTTGGCACAGCTATATGAAGCGGATACTCTCCATAAAACAGTGGAATACATGAGGAGACATATATGACGTCTTTCAAGGAAAGGCTTTTGCTCATATAAATATAAAACCTCCCTGGAACACCTGTGGATGCGGTATACGGAATATGCGGTATTTCAGCACAGGGACAACCGCGCTTCACGAAAATTATGTCTCGCCAATTGCCGCATTGTACTTAATCCGCGTTTACTAAAACGGTCGTGATAGCCTCGTGTCGGCTTGACTTTCTTGAAATAATATGCTATAATTTCAACTAAAGGAGAGTGAAGATCATGCCAAGAACGAAGAAAACGGACAAGGCCTCCGAAACTGCCGCCCAGGAAGCGGTTGTCGAGCAGCCGAAACCTGAAAAGAAGAAGCCCGGTCGAAAGCCGGCGGCAGACAAAAAGCCTGCGGAAAAAACTCCAAAGGAGACCGTCATGGTGCAATATGCCGGCAAGGAGTATGATGTCGATGCGATTAAAGCGGCTGTCAAGGCCGATATCAAGGGAAAGGTTAAAGGTAAAATAAAAATAATCGATATTTATATTAAACCGGAAGATGGAGCCGCCTATTATGTCGCTAACGAAGTGGCCGGAAAGGTTGAGCTTTAACAGGTGATTTCTCATGGTCTACTTAGCATGGTGCTACTTTGACGGAAACAGCTATTATTACGCTTACACCAACGAAATGTCTATCTCAGAGTTTGCCGGACGCCTATCCTCTAAACTCGGAGGGTATGTGCCGATTGGCGGGATAGTAGGGATAAGCAGAGATAAGGAGCTGCTGGAGCTTCGCGCAAAGCACATATAGGAACGCCAAGCCTTAAACGGAAATAAGCTCATTGAGGATTTTACTCAGTGGGCTTATTTTTTTGTCATTTTGGGGGTTCGATTTTAACTCTGCCGTGGCCTACCTGTGAAAGTATTTCACAGAAAGGAAAATGGCCATGACTATTCAGGAGAAAAATACGATTGAAAAATTAAGGCAAAATGGGTATGGGTATAAGAAAATAGCGTCGGAACTCAATCTGCCGATCGGCACAGTTAAGACCTACTGCAAACGCCACCTTGCAATGGAGGATGACAAACAAAGGTGTCCGGTTTGTGAAACGGTTATTAAGCAGGCCCCGCATAAAAAAGAAAAAAGGTTCTGCTCGGATAAATGCCGGATGAAATGGTGGAAGGAACACCCCGATCTCATTAACAGACCGTCCAAGTATGAATATATATGTTCTTACTGCGGAAAGAACTTTAGCAGTAGAAATCCAAAGAGAAAATACTGCTCTCAACGCTGTTATATCGATTCCCGCAGGAAGGGCGGCGAGCGTCATGAGTAGTTATGAACAGCGGCTTATCAATTATCAGTTGTCAATGTCCGTGATCAGAACAATGCTGAAAAGGGGATTAATTTCGAGGGAAGAGTACGATAATATTGATACGATTATAGCCAAAAAGCATGGGGTATCTTTGTGCAGCATATTTCGCAAAATTTCTTGATATAAAGGGGGTTTAGAGGTAATATGTGACAGAAAGGAGAGCGATGATATGGAAAGAAATGTGCGAAAGCTGCCCATGATACCCGAGCGGCCAAAGTCTAAAAAAGTGGCCGCCTATGCCCGCGTGTCGTGTGGAAAAGACGCCATGCTGCATTCCCTATCGGCACAGATTAGTTATTACAGCAGCCTTATCCAAAATCATGCTGGTTGGGACTATGCCGGAGTATACGCTGACGAAGCCCTGACGGGGACTAAGGACAATCGGGCGGAGTTCCAGCGGCTGCTTACAGCCTGCAGAGCCGGAGAAGTAGATGTGATAATCACAAAGTCTATTTCGAGGTTCGCCAGAAACACGGTCACGCTTCTTGAAACTGTCAGAGAACTAAAACTCCTTGGTATCGATGTCTATTTTGAGGAGCAGAACATTCACACTATGAGCGGCGAGGGTGAGCTTATGCTGACGATACTCGCCTCTTTTGCCCAGGAGGAAAGTCTTTCGGCCAGCGAAAATCAAAAATGGCGAATAAAGAAAAACTTCGAGGAAGGTAAACCTTGGAATGTGGTGCTATACGGTTATAGCTTTGAGCATGGAAAATTTGAGGTTGTTCCGGAAGAAAGGTCTATCGTCAAAAGAATTTTTAAGGAGTATCTTGCCGGCTATGGATGTGAGCTGATTGCCAAAAGGCTGAACGAGGACGGATTGCGAACGCGCGGAGGCTTTAAATGGTCGTTTGAAACAATCGCTCGTATGCTAAAAAATTATTCCTACACCGGAAACCTGATTCTTCAAAAGACATTCAGAGAAAATCACATAACGAAAAAGACAATGAAGAATAATGGCGAAAGGGCAATGTATCAGGCTTTGGAAACTCACGAGGCTATTGTCTCAATGGACGAATACAATAAAGTGCAGGAGGAATTGAGAGTAAGAGCCGAGCGGTTCAAAACAGATAATGGGCACGACGGACACATTTTTACCGGGAAAATTGTCTGCTCCTGCTGCGGGAAAAATTACAGAAGAAAAACCACAGCTAAACGGGCAGTCTGGATATGCTCCACATTTAATACTTTGGGGAAAGCGGCCTGCGGCTCATCGAGACAAATTCCCGAAACAGTATTGTTGGGACTTGTGTCAAATATCCTTGGAGTGAATTTTGTCAACAAAGAGATGGTTGAGAGCTGTATCAGCCGCATCGTGGCGGAACCGAATAACGTACTGCGGTTTTGCTTCACGGATGGAAGAACGGAGAGCGTAAGCTGGGAACCTCCGTCCAGACGCGACAGTTGGACGGAAGAAATGAAAGAAACCGCCCGGCAGAGGAGTATAGAACAAAGGAGGAACGAGCGATGCCAAAAGCGGTAACGGTCATACCGGCAACGATAAATCCGAGGACACGGATGCCTGAGACATCCGTAAGTAAAAGGCGGGTGGCGGCTTATGCCCGCGTATCTACTGACAGCGATGAACAGTTCACCAGCTACGAGGCTCAGATAGACTATTATACACAATACATAAAGCGCAATCCCGAATGGGAATTTATAAAGGTCTATACTGACGAGGGAATATCCGGCCTCAATACCCGGCACAGAGACGGGTTCAACGAAATGGTGCGGGACGCGATAAATGGGAGGTTTGACCTGCTTGTTACAAAATCCATCAGCCGTTTTGCAAGGAACACGGTTGACAGCTTGGTGACTGTGCGCAAGCTCAAGGAAAAAGGCGTCGAGGTATTCTTTGAGAAGGAGAACATTTATACCTTTGACAGCAAGGGCGAGCTGCTGATTACCATAATGTCCTCGCTGGCGCAGGAAGAGAGCCGGTCTATTTCGGAAAACGTGACCTGGGGTCAGCGGAAGCGATTCGCCGATGGCAAGGTCAGTATGGCGTATAAGACGTTTCTTGGTTATAGGAAAGGCCCGGATGGACTTCCGGAGATAGTGCCGGAGGAAGCGGAAATCGTCAGAAGAATTTATTCGTTGTTTATGTCAGGGAAAACGCCCGGCGCTATTGCAAAACAGCTTACAGGCGAAGGCGTTGTCACTCCCGGAGGAAAAATGAAATGGCAAGGCAGCACGGTTGAAAGAATACTCACTAACGAAAAATATAAAGGCGACGCCCTTCTGCAAAAGCGTTTCACGGTTGATTTCCTCACCAAAAAGACTAAGAAAAATGAAGGCGAGGTTCCTCAATATTATGTGGAAAACAGTCATCCTGCCATAATTGATCCGGAAGAATGGGATTTGACACAAACAGAGTTTGCGCAAAGAAAGAGATTAGGCCGTCGATATAGTGGAAACGACATATTCTCCACCCGCATAATTTGCGGTAGCTGCGGCGGTTTTTACGGCTCGAAGGTGTGGCACTCCACAGATAAGTACCGAAGGGTAATATGGCGGTGCAATGATAAGTTTAAAGGGGAAAAGTGCGGCTCTCCCACGTTGGACGAAAATATTGTTATGGAAAAATTCATTGCCGCTGTGAACACACTCATCACTGATAAAGCCGCGCTTATTGAAGATTGCAGGCTGGCAAAGCAGATGATTTCAGACTGCTCGGCACTTGATATAGAGCTTGAAAACGCCATGCAGGAGCTTGATGTTGTGACCGAACTTACGAGGCGGCACATAGACGACAATTCAAGGGTGGCGAAAAATCAGGACGAGTATCAGCGCAAATACCTTGATCTCGTTGATCGATACGAGGTGGCAAAATCAAAATTAGAGCGCCTTCAGCAAGAAAAGACTGAACGAACGGCAAAGTCCAAGGCGATAGGAGCGTTTATTAACGAGCTTCAAAAAAGGAACGAGCCGATTGCAGATTTTGATGAACAATTGTGGCTGACCAGTATTGAAAATGTCGTGGCAAGGCCGGATGGGAAGTTAGAGTTCCATTTTAAGAACGGCGCGGTAGTAGAAGAATAAAGACGAGCCTGTGAAATTTTCGCAGGCTCATTTTTTATTTGGCTTTTCATGTGGCTGTAGATATGGTCGGACGTCCGGGAACAGACCAATTTGCGAAAAATGAATACCCCTGTTAAAAGTGAAACCCCTTTTTGAAAAAGTGAATACCCCTATTAGAAAAATGAAACCCCCTGTTGAAAAAAGTGAAACCCCCTGCTCAAAAAATGAATACCCCTTTGAGCGGGGGTATTCATTGTATCATAATTACCGCACTTTGCCAGCGATTTTCCTCGAAGCCATGCGGTTTCGGGGATTTTGCTTTGTCAGAAAATGGGAGTAAAAATCAACTGCATCTAAAGGAGCATCTAAAGAAATTATGGCCTTTGTACCTGAATAGCCCGCAAACAGGCTTGATTAAAGGCATTTGAGAAAAAATTTTGACACCCAATTTGACGCCCAAAGGTGCAGAGTTGCTAAAAAACAAAAGAGATAGTAATATCAAAAATGTTTTGACCGTGTTATTTGCCCTTAATGCCCTATATAATAATAAGGCAATTTTTATTTTACTATTGACAATACCCTTATTTCATGATAAAATTTAAGGGAAAGCGAGATGATAAGGGAATGAGGGAATTTAATTATACGGCAATTAAGTATCAAAAGTGGGATTCTGATATTTTGGGACTTATCGCCGCGATATATAAAGAAGCGGGCAAGCAAGAGCTGTACTTTAAGCAAAAGCCGGAAGAGATGGAGAAGTTGGTGGAGATTGCCAAAATTCAGAGCACAGAGGCATCTAACGCCATTGAGGGAATTGTCACAACCAATACCCGTATCAGGCAGCTTGTTGAGGAAAAAACCTCTCCTAAAAACCGGGACGAACGTGAGATTGCCGGCTATCGCGATGTCCTTAGCCTTATACATGACAGCTTTGACGTTATTCCCATCTCGAGGAATTATATTCTCCAGCTTCATAAGGTATTGTACAGTTATCAGAGCAACCCCATGGCCGGACAGACAAAAAATGTACAAAATTATATCAGCGCCGGATATCCTGACGGACACACAGAGATTTTATTCACTCCGCTTGCTCCATACGAAACTCCGGCAGCCCTTGATAAAATCTGCGAAGAATACAACAAGGTCATAGGCAATATGGATTTGGAACCGCTGATTGCAGTACCTGTGTTTATTCATGATTTTCTCTGTATTCATCCTTTTAATGACGGGAACGGCAGAATGAGCCGATTGCTGACGACACTGCTCCTTTATCGCAGCGGCTTTTATGTTGGGAAATACATCTCTCTGGAGGCCAAAATAGCAAAAAACAAAGATTTATACTATGATGCGCTGAGAAGGTCACAGGACGGCTGGCACGAGGGAACCGAGGATAAAATCCCGTTTATCAAGTATTTTCTCGGCACCGTTCTTGCCGCATATAAAGATTTTGAAGAACGCTTTTCTATCGTGGCGGAGAAGCTGCCCGCCGTGGACGCAGTTCGCAATGCGGTTCAGAAAATGATCGGCAGATTTACCAAACAGGACATATGCGACTTTTGTCCGTACCTGAGTGTCAGTTCCGTCGAGGGTGCGCTGCGGAAAATGTTGGCCGCCGGCGAAATAAGGCGTGAAGGCCGTGGAAAATCAACCTTTTATGTTCGGTTGGTTTAGTCGAGCAAGAGGCTTTTAACAGCGAAACAATAACGGTAAATTGGGGCTGTAAAAAAACTCGCTCTGTAACTTGGAGGCACGGGGGCCGGTCGAAAAAATCGTGCAGAACGGACGAAAATCAGCTCTCGCAGGCGGCGGGCGAAGCCTGACGCCGAGAAAGCCCTCCCGACGGCGTACATAGGTACGCCGAGGGTGATTTTCGTTCGTAGTTCAAGGGCATAAAAATAAGAAAATTCGCTCGTTAGGGCGAATTTTCTACATTATGCAATTATTTTATTTTTAATGATTGGTTATATAACATTCAAATTTGCCTTAAATTAAGTCATTAAGCCCTTGAACGATCTGCACGACTTTTTTTACGGCCCCTTTAATCTAACAGCCCGTTAAGCTGCTGAGAAATACTGCGTTTGTGAGTCATATCTAAATGTCCATAAATATTCATGGTGGTTCCGATGTCTGCGTGGCCCAGCCAGTCGGAAATATCTTTCATTTGCCAGCCCTTGAGTATAAGAGTAAGTATCAATCAACCTCGCAATTTTTTATCGCATAATCAAGCAGCAAATTTATCAGTTCGTTACGGGAGCGGTTTGTGTCACTCACAAGCGCGTCAAGCTTTTTTACGGTTTCGTCTTTGATTCGTATGGAAAATGTCTTGTACCCATCCTCGCCCTTGAGGGCTTTTTTCTTTATAACCAATTTGTCCTCCATAAAAATTTCACCTCCATAAAATTATATCTTGACAAACAGATTTATTATATGTTATAATTTATAACATATAATATGTTCATATGATAAGGAGGAATTAATTATGGAAAATAAAAAGACTGGCTATCCGCATATTGACAAGCCATGGATGAAATTTTATCCAAATTACAAGCAAAAGGAATACCCTAAAATCAACTTAACTGAATATATAAAGCTCAGAAATAAAGGCCGTGAAAACCTTATAGCAAATACATACTACGGTAAGGAAACGACATATAAGGAGATGTTTGAACAAATTGACAATGCCTCACGCGTTCTAACACAGTTAGGCGTTAATGTCGGTGAGAGGATATTGTTCCTGTTGCCCAATATTCCCGAAGCCGGTTATTTATGGCTTGGAGCCGCCCAAATTGGATCGGTTGCCGACTTTGTAGACCCTCGGCCCGACAGCATGGATTTAAACGCAAACGCTCAAAAGCTGCTTGAAATAATTAAATACGAAGGTATTAAGCACATCTTTGCTCTTGACCGTTGCTATCTTGGTATGCTGCGTCCGATAGAAAACGAACTGCCAAAGTTAGGAATAAACAGAATAGTTGTCCTGTCAATATTTGATTCCATGGACGCCAACGGTTTGTTCAGTTACTTTAGTGACGTTGCCTATTATGGAAAAAGCGAAGCGTCTGTAAACACAAAAATAAAAGAGCTTATGGCAGGTAAGGCAATGCTTAAAAAAGCGATTGAGGCATCGTCTGTTGAAATACTGAGATATCCCGATTTGGCAAAAAAATACAGATATACTCAGTTTACATCATATTACAAAGAAAACACTGTCATCTATATAGGCCATACCTCCGGAACAAGCGGAGCGCGGCCGAAACCCATCACATTGACAAACGAGAATAAAATATCAAACATGGAACAGCTTGCGGACTCCGAAGTTGCATATATAGCCGGTGCGAGAGTACTGCATATACTACCGTTTTTCGCTCCCTTCGGCGCAGACGACAATTATCTGATAATTTTGTCCAGCGGCCAAAATTCCATAGATATACCGGAATTTTCTATAAGCGACCTCGGATATTTGATAGAAAAATATCATCCCGATCTTATGGTGTGCGCTCCCGCATGGTTGAGCGCCTTGCCCGAATATAAGGGATTAAGCAAAGAGGCTGTTGCCGGAATTAAAGAAATTCACTGCGGTGGCGATTCTATCACTCGTGAAGATGAAGAAAAGTTGTGGAAGTGGCTCCAAGCCGCCGGAAGTAAAGGGGTAATCAAAAAAGGTTACGGAATGAGCGAGTTTTGCGGCTGTGCTTCTTTTTCGCAAAAAGATTACAGCGATTACGAATCCATTGGTATTCCTTTGACGGATACGGTTTTTGCCATAGTTGACCCTGAAATTGACGATAAGCTCGAACCTCTCAGATTTGAAGACGGTATGGATTATTTAGAAGGAGAATTGGCGGTTTCTTCACCGTCGGTAACTCCCGGAACGCTGGGTGATAAAATAATAGTCCCACATTTTGAGCTTGATGGCAAGAGCTATATCCGAACTCGCGATATTGCAAGAATGGACAGGAACGGCATATTTAAATTCGCGTCCCGCAAAGACCGCTCTTTTACCAGATTTGACGGCTACAAAGTAAAGCCGCATGAGATTGAAAGTGTTCTTTCTCAAAATCCGGCGGTTAAGTATTGCGCCATAACTCCGTATTATGACGATGAGCGTCTCGGTTTTATGCCGGCGGCACATATTGTACTTGAAAAAGAATATATGGACAGCGAACAGAAAAAGATAGTTGAGGATATTATTAGCAGCCAATTCATAAACAACACCGAAATGTCTTCACGTCAAATTCCTTCTAAGTTTATTTTCAAACAAAGTTTGCCGTTAACAAAGAATAGCAAGATCAATTACAATCTTTTGTCAAATGAGCCCTTTAATGGTAAAGAAATAGATGTGAAAGTAACAGAAACAAATCTTTCTGTAGGAGAAATAAAAATTTATTAAAAATAAAATCAAAGAGCTAAGGTGGTAATCTTACATAGCTCTATGGTATTATCATACAGTCCTCTGGCATATATCTTTCCGCCCGCCACCAAGCGTTTTATCTTCGCTCCCGACAGTACCGAGTTTCTTTGAAGCTCCGACGAAATCACCATCCTTTTCCCTTTCAGCTTCAGCAGCTCCGGACGGGGCTCGTTTGTGTCCGCGGCGCTGCTGCCTGTGAACAGCTCCGGCGAGCTGACGCAGCAATATTCCTGTCCCAATACTGACTGAAGCGCTCCAAGAAATACCGTCTTTCCGTTACCGCCATTCCCTAAGAGCGTAAAGAATTTTTGCTCCTTCGGATCGCCTGTCAGCGCATAGCCAAAGACTCTCTGAAGGTAAAAGGCAATATCTGCGTCTCCAAAGGTTATGTCATATATGAACTTATCCCATATCGGGGCAGAGGCTCCGGGGATAAAATACACATCTATCATCCTCGTCAGATGCAAATGCTTATATAACTCGTGCGGGGCTCGACTCCCCTGTGCTTAAAGCCGCGTAAAACAATTAAACTGCTATGGTCGGATATTCGGCTGCGGCAGCTTTTTTATATACAGAGGCTTGAATTTTTCTGCAAAAGGCGATATAATATGACTGTCAAATAAATCAAAAGTTACGGGGATTGATAACAGTGAACGCCCAAGCACTCAGTTTTGACGAAAGCGGTGAACAGATGAGCCAACTTGGAGAAACTCAGTTGCCTCCTGAGATAGAGAAGATAGTAAACGGACTGACCTATACCGAAAACAGCGTCGGTATGTCCGGCGCCGCCGTTCGTATGTATGAGGATATGGTACTGAAAATTCAGCCGTCCGCCCCGTGGACGGAGCGGGAAGCGGTGATGCTGAGGTGGCTTAGCGGTAAAGTGCCCGCACCGGAGGTAATAGCCTGCGTAAAGCAGTATGGGAAGGAATATCTGCTGATGACCCGAATAAAGGGAAGAATGGCGTGCGATGAAGCCTTCCTTGACAAGCCGAAGCTTCTGATTGAGCGCCTCGCGGAGGCAATGCGTATGCTGTGGAATACGGATGTTTCTGGCTGCCCGGTTTTGCGGGATCAGGAAACGGAGCTTGCCGAAGCCCGAATTAGGGTGGAGCAGGGATTGGTGGATACAAATAATGTGGAACCCACCACCTTCGGCCCCGGAGGCTTTAAGAATCCCGAGGCGCTGCTTTACTGGCTGGAACGCAACCGACCGACCTACGAGCCGGTGTTGTCTCACGGCGATTTCTGCTTGCCGAATATATTCCTGACAGAAACCGGCATCGGCGGCTTTATCGATTTGGGCGACGCTGGTGTGGGCGACTGATGGCGGGACATCGCGCTCTGTCACCGCAGTTTGCGGCACAATATGGACGGAAAATATGCGTCAAAGGTACGTCGGGCGGACGCCGATCGGCTGTTTGACGCGCTGGAACTCAAGCCGGACCCGGAAAAGCTGAGATGGTATCTGTTGCTTGATGAATTGTTCTGATGTTAAATAAACCGGGATTTATATGGTTGATTTCATTGTCAATCTGTTTTTTTAAGGAGAAAACATATGAATTTGATATCAAAAAAATTCAACGAATTATCAGCCGCAGAAATATATGAAATATTAAAAGCAAGATCAGAAATATTTGTTATAGAACAAAATATTCATTATCAAGATATGGATAACATTGATTATGATAGTTTGCATTGTTTTTTCATGAAAGATAATAAGGTCGTAGCATATCTTCGGGCATTTTATCAAGATGACAATAAAGACATTGTTAGAATTGGCAGAGTTTTGACCTTAAAACATCGAAACGGTGTAGGTACTGATTTGATGGAACAAAGTTTGAAATCTATTAAAGAAAAAATGAATTGCAAAAAAATATGTATGAACGCTCAAAAATATGTAGTACATTTTTATGAAAAATTTGGATTTAAAGTGGTTTCCGATAATTTTTTGGAAGAAGGAATTGTTCATGTAGCTATGGAATTGGAAGTATAATACAAATCCAGTTTACGGTTTTCATCGAGGTGTTTCCATGAATAACACGCGCAAGCTCCCGCCGTTGCCGAATATGAAGTCGCATCGCAAAGAGGTGATGGAACTTCTGACCGATGAGATGTACGGCCGACCGGGCAAGTATAAATTTGAATACGACAGAAAAAGAGAAGCCGGAGGGTTTGAAAAATTTACTGTCCGCGTCACCGGCGAGGGAGGAGCACACAGCTTCGGCTTCACGCTTATGCTGCCCAAAAGCGGTCAAGGGAGAGTCCCCGCGATAGTTTATTTAACGAATCCTCACGACCATGTTCCTACCGCCATGCTTATGACGAACGGCTATGCGGTTGCGATTTGCCATGCGGATGAAATTGAGCCCGATAATGCCGCCGGCTTTCCCCGCGGGCTTGCAAAGACTGTGGGCGGAACCATAGGCGCACTGGCTGCATGGGCCGAGGGACTTGTTATAATCGGCAAAATCCTCGAAAATCATGAATGCATTGACGCAAAACGCTTGACCGTAGCCGGCTGCTCCCGCTACGGCAAGGCGGCGCTTGGGGCAGGGGCAAAGTTTGAAATCTTCTCTACTGTGGCGAGCTTTGACTCCGGCTGCGGCGGCGCGGCCATAAACCGCGGCAAAAAAGACGAACATATATCCGACATGGTGAGAAATTTTCCCCATTGGCTTTCTCCTAACATGAAAAAATACATAGATAATGAGGACGATATACCCTTCGACCAGCACTTTCTGTTGGGACTGATAGCTCCCCGAAATCTACTTGTCACCAGCAGTACCAAAGACCCGTACTGCGACCCTTACTCCGAATTTCTCGGGCTGGCCTATGCATCAAAAGCATACGAGTGTTACGGACGAAAGGGTATTGGAACATGGGAACAGCCCGAGCCGGAAAAGCTTCTGATCGGCGACGGAGCGGCCTATTACCTGCGTGAGGGTAATCACGGCGTGGGGGTGGGCGATTGGCTGGCGTTGATGCAGTTTAATAAAAGTCAGAGCATAAAATTTCCGGAGTGTTGACATATACATGATATGACTGATAAAATATGCGATGAGATATGATCGTTTTAGTAGGAGGCGGTTTTATGGATAAGATAAATATTGCATTACTTCAAATTCTTCCCGGAAAAAGCATGGAAGAAAATATGGAAAAAGGCATACGGCACTGCAAAGAGGCAAAGAAGCTGGGCGCCGATATCGCTTTATTCCCGGAGATGTGGAGCAGCGGATATACTATTCCCCATGACGCGCAAAAATTAAATAAGCTCGCAATTTCGCCGGGCAGCGAATTTGTATTGAGCTTTGCCAAGCTTGCAAAAGAGCTGGAGTTGGCAATAGCTATCACTTTCCTTGAAAAGAATGAGCCAAAACCGAGAAACACGGTTTGTCTTTTTGACCGTTTCGGTAAATTGGTTTACAAATATTCAAAGGTTCATATCTGCGATTTTGGCGAACCCGACGACGAAAGCGTGCTCTGCGCGGGGAACGAGTTCCCCGTCGCCGAATTGGACACGGCAAAAGGACGCATAAAGGTCGGCTCTATGATCTGCTATGACAGAGAGTTCCCGGAAAGCGCGAGAATATTGATGTTAAACGGCGCGGAGCTTTTGCTTGTACCGAATGCCTGTCCGATGGAGATAAACCGACTGTCACAGCTCAGGGGCCGAGCGTATGAAAATATGCTTGCGATAGCTACCTGCAACTATCCCGCGCCCCATCCGGACTGCAACGGTCACTCTTCTCTGTTTGACGGCGTCGTGTATCTTCCGGAAATGCACGGCTCAAGAGACACCTGCGTTTTAGAAGCGGATGATTCGGAAGGCATCTTCCTCGCCGGACTGGACATTGAAATGCTCAGAGAATATCGAAAACGTGAATATCATTATATAAAAAACCGGCGTCCGGAAATGTATGGTACGATAGCGGAAAACAGATAACTCATATGGGTATATAAGACTGGCTTACTTTGGCGCAACAAGATACTTGAACAGTTCGGGAAAATGTGACATAATAAAACTAAAGCTTTATTATATATGATTTTATACTTCAGTCGAGATGAGCGATAAGCTCCAGTCCGAGCTGGGCAGGATAATGAAGTATATCCAATGTTCGACGGATAAAAATAGGCTCTCACAGCTTGTTGAGGCGGACGAAATATATATCCATATAAGTAAGCGGGAGCGCTGCTCCTGAACGAATGTACAAAATCAGAAATACATATTGACGACTGTAAGGAGGATGTAGATATGTGCCAAGCGATAAAGGATATTAAGGCTGATAGCAGAGCTGAAGGTGTAGCCAAGGGTGTTATCAAAACCATAAAGGCCATAATGAGCAGTCTGCACCTAACAGTCGAGCAGGCTGTTGCCGGGTGCTGTCAATAGTTTTTCGCAAATTCGTCTCTGCCAAAATGAAGTTTCTGGCCGGGAAGCCCGGCGAGGGGGCT
>CANPZU010000033.1 GCA_947588825.1 uncultured Clostridia bacterium | reverse complement strand
CTTTTAATTAAAAAACATCCGAGATTCACTTCCTTCAGTGAACCTCGGATTTTTTTGGCCTGTTTTTTTACAGCCCCATGCAGGCAGTTTATATTTGCTTTTGTCTTTGGGTCGCCGAAGGAAAGAAAAATTGTCATTGTGCGAAGGGCCCGGTGTAATCCGCGGCAATTTTTATCAGCCGTTTCTTTGCTTCACTGACAATAAATTTTATTGCCAAAATCTCTTGACTTACAAGGCTTTTAAGCAAAAAACAGACCTTATAGGATTGCTCCTGCAAGGTCTGTTTCATGATGTTTTATTTTACTTTCTATGCGCTGTATGCTATCGGGCAGTGCTTAATATCACAGAACAAATCAGTCGATCAAAGCGTATCCTTGATAGCTGCCTGTGCGGCTGCGAGGCGCGCGATCGGAACTCTGAAAGGAGAGCATGACACATATGTCAGTCCGAGCTTGTGGCAGAATTCAACTGATGTGGGATCTCCGCCGTGCTCGCCGCAAATACCTATGTGCATGTTGGGACGTACCGATTTTCCGAGCTTTACAGCCATATCCATGAGCTTGCCCACGCCGGTCTGGTCAAGCTTTGCAAAAGGATCGTTTTCGTAGATTTTCTTGTCATAGTAAGCGCCAAGGAACTTGCCCGCGTCGTCGCGGCTGAATCCGAAGGTCATTTGAGTCAGGTCGTTTGTACCGAAGCAGAAGAACTCGGCTTCCTTTGCGATATCGTCTGCGGTAAGCGCCGCTCTCGGGATCTCAATCATTGTACCGACTTCGTATTTGAGGCTGACGCCGGCCGCTTTGATCTCTTCCTCGGCGACCTTAACGACGATGTCTTTAACGTACTTGAGCTCTTTGATATCTCCTACAAGAGGAATCATGATCTCCGGGAGAACAGTCCAATCGGGATGCTTCTTTTGTACGTTTATCGCGGCGCGAATGACTGCTTTTGTCTGCATGGAGGCAATCTCGGGATATGTGACCGTAAGACGGCAGCCGCGGTGTCCCATCATTGGGTTGAACTCGTGCAGAGAAGCTATGATCTCTTTGATCCTCTCGACGCTCTTGCCCTGAGCGTTTGCAAGCGCGACAATGTCGGCTTCCTCTGTGGGCACGAACTCGTGAAGAGGCGGGTCAAGGAAACGAATAGTAACCGGCGTGCCTTCAAGAGCTTCGTAAAGCTTTTCAAAGTCGTCCTGCTGCATGGGCATAATCTTTGCAAGAGCGGTCTCTCTCTCTTCTACGGTGTCGGCGCAAATCATCTCTCTGAACGCCGCGATTCTCTCGGGCTCAAAGAACATGTGCTCCGTGCGGCAGAGTCCTATACCCTCGGCGCCAAGCTCTCTTGCCTTTTTAGCGTCTCTCGGAGTGTCGGCGTTTGTTCTGACCTGAAGCTTTCTGTACTTGTCTGCCCATGCCATAATTCTTCCGAATTCGCCCGTTATTGAAGCGTCGACAGTGGGAATGACGCCGTCGTAAATGTTACCGGTAGAGCCGTCGATAGAGATAAAGTCTCCTTCGACATACGTCTTTCCCGCGAGAGTAAACTTTTTGTTTTCCTCGTCCATTGCGATATCGCCGCAGCCGGAAACGCAGCATGTTCCCATTCCGCGCGCAACGACTGCCGCGTGAGAGGTCATACCTCCGCGAACGGTGAGTATACCCTGAGAAGCCTTCATGCCCTCGATGTCCTCGGGAGAGGTCTCAAGTCTTACAAGCACGACCTTCTTTCCGGCCTTTTTCCACTTCATTGCGTCTTCCGCGGTGAAAACGATCTGTCCGCAGGCAGCTCCGGGAGATGCGCCGAGTCCCTTTCCGACGGGATTTGCGGCTTTGAGAGCCTTTGCGTCAAACTGGGGGTGGAGAAGTGTGTCAAGGTTACGGGGATCGATCATAAGAACGGCTTCCTGCTCCGTCTTCATGCCCTCGTCGACGAGGTCGCAAGCTATCTTAAGAGCCGCGGGAGCGGTTCTTTTGCCGTTACGGGTTTGGAGCATGTAAAGCTTTCTGTCCTCAATGGTGAACTCCATATCCTGCATATCGTGATAGTGATTTTCAAGGATATTGCATATGTTTTTAAACGGCTCGAAAACCTCGGGCATAATTTCCGCCATTTTTTCTATCTTCATAGGCGTGCGAACGCCGGCGACGACGTCTTCGCCCTGGGCGTTCATAAGAAACTCGCCCATAAGCTTCTTTTCGCCGGTCGCGGGGTCGCGGGTGAAGGCGACGCCGGTACCTGATGTCTCGCCCATGTTGCCAAATACCATGGGCATAACGTTAACCGCGGTGCCCCAAGAGTAGGGTATATCGTTGTCGCGGCGGTAAACGTTTGCACGGGGGTTGTCCCATGAACGGAAAACGGCTTTGATAGCTTCAAAAAGCTGTACTTTGGGATCGTCGGGGAAATCCTCTCCGATCTTTGCTTTGTACTCTGCCTTGAACTGATTTGCAAGCGTCTTAAGATCGTCGGCGTCAAGCTCTATATCCGATTTAACGCCCTTTTCTTCCTTCATTTTGTCGATAAGTTGTTCGAAGTATTTTTTGCCTACTTCCATAACAACGTCGGAGAACATCTGAATAAATCTTCTGTAGCAGTCCCAAGCCCATCTCGGATTGCCTGATTTTGCGGCCATTGTATTGACCACCTCTTCGTTAAGACCGAGGTTCAAAATAGTATCCATCATTCCGGGCATGGACGCGCGTGCGCCTGAACGCACTGAGACGAGAAGGGGGTTCTCCTTGTCGCCGAATTTTTTGCCGTTGATCTCTTCCATTTTGGCGACGTGCGCGTTGATTTCTTCCACGATTTCATCGCTGATGCGTTTGCCGTCCTCATAGTATCTTGTGCACGCCTCGGTGCTCACTGTGAAGCCCTGAGGAACGGGAAGACCGATATTGGTCATCTCGGCAAGGTTTGCGCCTTTGCCGCCGAGCAGCTCGCGCATGTTTGCGTTACCTTCGGAAAAGAGATAACAGTACTTTTTTGCCATAATTTTTTCCTCCATTTTGTTTTTTAATAATTTGTTTACTTTGTTCCGAGTAATTGTAGCACAACTTCAAAAAAAATGCAATCGGTTATTGATAATTTACAAATAATTTACTTTTGTTTTTTCTCGGCCTACATATTGAAATACGGGAAAAAATATGCTATAAATTATAGGAATAATCAAAATTTTTGGAGGTCTGCCATGCTTAACAAGAGTGAGCTTGACAACATATTGTTAAAAATCGGAAAATCATCGGACACCGTCGTATGCTTTGAGAGCGTTTATTCGTTGTTTGAAAACGGAGTGGTCGGCGAAAGCGAGCTTAAGGGTATAAAAAATCTTATAGAATGGTTTGATTTTGTGAACGCCGTGACCGTCAGAGTAATAATGAACAACATTGAAAACGGAGTTGAGTTTTTGTCTCTTGACGGTGTCGTAATATCTCCATTTGCAAAGATCGGCAAAGGATGCGTCATACATCCCGGAACGCAGATAAGACAGGGCGTCGATATAGGCGCCGGCTCGGTTATTGGTCCGATGTCGGTAATCGAAGAGAGCAGTATAGGCTCCGACTGCGTGATAAACGCCACGCAGGTATACAAATCGGTGATCGAGAACAACGTTAAAATCGGTCCTTTTTGTCACATCAGACCGAACAGCAAAATATGCAGCGGAGTAAAGATAGGCGATTTTGTGGAGGTGAAAAACTCCACTCTCGGCGAGGATACTCACGCTTCGCACCTGACATATATAGGAGACAGCGACGTAGGAAAGCGCGTTAATTTCGGCTGCGGCACGGTGACCTGCAACTACGACGGTTACCGCAAAAACCGCTGTACAATAGAGGACGACGTGTTTTTGGGCTGCAACACCAATTTAATAGCGCCGGTGAAGCTGGGAATCGGCTCATACACTGCCGCAGGCTCGACAATAACCGACAGCATCCCGGAGGGCGGACTCGGAATTGCAAGAGCGAGACAGACCACAAAGGAAAAGTGGGCAAAGGATTTCAAAGAAAAGAATCACAAATAAATTCGGAGAAGCGTTTCAAGGTGGGAAAAAATATTTTTGATCTTTTTAATATGATATCAAACGACGTGAAAAAGGACGAGCAGAGGGCAACGCCGCCCACATGGATTGTCGCGGGGCTCGGAAACCCGGGAAAAGAGTATGTGTACACAAGGCACAACGCAGGCTTTGACGCGCTCGACTGTCTTGCAGACAGGAAAGAAATGAGTATCACTTCTCTGAAATTTCACTCGCTCGTCTGCGAGAAAATGTTTTCGTCGCAGAAAGTGCTTTTCATGAAGCCGCAAACGTTTATGAACAACTCGGGAATCGCACTGCGCGAGGCGGCCTCCTTTTACAAGATACCCCCCGAGAGAATACTTGTAATATGCGACGACGTGTCCTTTGATGTGGGAAAACTCAGAATCAGGAGAAAAGGAAGCGACGGCGGACAAAAAGGAGTAAAGAGCATTATATACCATCTGCAAAGCGACAATTTTCCGCGCATAAAGATAGGAGTGGGCCAAAAGCCGCATTCCGACTTTGATCTTGCAAGCTGGGTTCTTTCCGATATCCCGCCCGCCGACAGAGAGAGCTTTACCGACGCTCTGTCAAAAGCGTGCGAGGCTTGCGCCCTTATCGTCTGCGGCGATATTGAAAAGGCAATGATGCTGTACAACTGAGAGAATATATGAACGACATTTTAAAAGTTTTCAGAAGTCAGAGGGAATACGCAGAGATAAACCGTGTCTTGACGTCCGACAGGGAAAAGGAGCTGCCTCTGCTTGTGACCGGACTGTGCGAGGGTGCGCGCGAGGCATTTTTTGCCGCTCTTGTGAAGGACAGAAAAATAAAAAATTCGCCCCTTCTTGCAATCATCCCGCAGGAAAAAGAGATAAACCGCATAGCTTCGGCGCTGGAGCAATTCGGCATAGCGACAAAGGTGTTCCCTCTGCGCGATTTTAACATGAGAAACATATCCGCCTCCCATGAGTTTGAACATGAGAGGCTTTCGGCGCTTTACTCCATTGTCGAAAACAGGTGCGATATAGTTTTAACCACACCGGACGCGGCGCTGCAATATACGATGCCCGTTTCTCTCCTGAAGGCAAGAATAAAGCAAATATGCGTTTCGGATGTGATCGACGTAGAAGAACTTTGCACGCTTCTTACCGAGTGCGGTTATCTAAGCGTCGATATGGTGGAGGCGTCGGGACAGTTTTCAAGACGCGGAGGAATTGTCGATATTTTTTCTCCGGGGGCCGACGCTCCGGCAAGGATCGAGCTTTTCGGCGACGAAATAGACCGCATGAGCAGCTTTGACATAATGAGTCAACGAAGAACTGACGATATTGAAAGAATAGATATAATACCTGTGCGCGAAGTCGTGCTTCGCAAGGGACAGGATGAAAAACTGAAAGAGATAATAAAACAGCTTATATCAAAAGCCAAAGACCCGCACGTAAGGATGGAGCTTAAGGGCGAGGCGGAGGCGCTGCAGGGCGGACTTGAGCTTAAATCAATAGACAAGTACATTTCATTTGTATACCCTGAAAAAGAGTGCCTTTTCGATTATTTTGATCCGAATGCAAGCGTTGTGTATCTTGATTACAACATGCTCCTCCAAAGGGTCAAGGGATACGAGTGGCAGGAAAACGAAAATGATAAAGCGGCGCTTGAAAGCGGAGTTGCCTTTGGCAAATATATTGAGCACACTCTCGGACTTGCCGCTTTTGAAGATATAATGAGAGGGCGCAAGAATATCATAATAAACTCTTTTGCGGTCTCGATGTCGGGAATGGAGCTTTCCGGTATATACACCTTTGTCAGCAAACAGACTCCGTCCTTTGCGGACAATTTTCCTCTTCTTCTTGAGGAAATAGAGGGGTATAAGAGAAGCGGATATAAAATGGTACTGCTTTGCGAGGGCGAGCAGAATATAAAAAACATGTCTGCGGCTCTTTTGGATAACGGATACGCCTGCGTTACGGGTGAAAGCGACGGTGATATAAGGCTGATCTGCGCTCCCGAGCTCACGGGATTTGAGCTCACCAAAAACAGATATGTATGTATATCCGTCTCAAGGACCGGGCAGACGGGAAGAGGAAGAAAAAAAGGTTCCAAAAGGAGTTCGCAGAAAAACAACGCGCAGAAAATACTCACTTACGCCGATCTTCAGGAGGGGGACTTTGTGGTCCATTCCGTGCACGGGATCGGAATGTATCTCGGACTTGACAGCTTGGTTGTGGCGGGGATCAGGCGTGATTTTGTTAAGATCAAATACGCGGGAGACGACATGCTTTATCTGCCCTGCAATCAGCTTGACAATCTTTCAAAGTATGTCGGCGCTTCGGAAAACAGCGGCGTAAAGCTTTCGAAAATGGGCGGAGCCGACTGGTCAAAATCCAAAAGTCGGGTAAAGGCGGCTGCAAAGGAAATGGCAAAGGAGCTGATAGCGCTTTACGCTCAGCGGCTGAAAAAGCAGGGCTTTGCATTTTCACCCGACGACGCGATAGACAGAGAATTTGCCGACACCTTTGAATATGAGGAAACACAGGGACAGCTGGATGCGATAGACGACATAAAGCGGGATATGGAATCTTCATGGCCTATGGATAGATTGCTCTGCGGGGACGTCGGGTACGGCAAGACCGAGGTGGCGCTGCGAGCGGCCTTCAAAGCAATCACAAACTCAAAGCAGGTAGCGATTCTTGTTCCCACCACGATCCTTGCCCTACAGCATTACCAAACAATACTCTCGCGAATGAGGGGCTTTCCGGTGAACGCCGACATGCTCTCGCGCTTTCGAAGCGCAAAGCAGCAGGCTCAGACGCTTAAAAAGCTCGAAAGCGGTGAAATCGACATTGTTGTGGGCACTCATCGGCTGCTGTCAAAGGATGTAAAATTTCACGATCTCGGACTTGTCGTCGTTGATGAGGAGCAGAGGTTCGGAGTCGCTCAAAAGGAAAAGCTCAAACAGCTTGTAAACAATATAGACGTTCTTACTCTTACCGCGACGCCCATACCGCGCACACTCAATATGGCGATGAGCGGTATAAGAGATATGTCTATACTTGAGGAGGCGCCCGGCGACAGACTGCCGGTTCAGACCTATGTGTGCGAATACGACGCCGGGATAATAAACGAGGCGATAAAAAAGGAGCTGCGGCGGGGCGGTCAGGTATTTTATTTGTGCAATGTGATAGAAAAGGCGGAAAAGATAGTTTCAAGGCTTGCAAAAGAGATACCTGACGCACGCGTCATGACGGCTAACGGGCAAATGGATAAAGAGCTGCTTTCTGACATATGGCAGCAGATGATAAGCGGCGATATCGACATTCTTGTGTGCACCACCATAATAGAAACGGGAATAGACGTCGCAAACGCCAATACGCTTATCATTGAGGACGCTGACAAGATGGGACTTTCGCAGCTTCACCAGCTGCGGGGCAGGGTTGGACGTTCAAGCAGAAGGGCGTACGCGTACTTTACCTACCCGGCAGGCAAGGTGCTGACCGAGGTATCGGAAAAACGGCTCGAGGCTATAAGGGATTTTACCGAGTTTGGCGCGGGATTCAAGATAGCCATGCGCGATCTTGAAATAAGAGGAGCGGGCGACATACTCGGCTCCGAGCAGCACGGAAACATATCAAGCGTAGGATATGAGCTTTACATGAAGCTGCTTAACGAAGCTATACTTGAGGAAAAAGGCGAACCCGAGAAAAAGAGCGTGGAATGTAGCGTGGTATTTAATGTTGACGCGTATATTCCCGAAAGCTATATATCCTCCTCAAACGGAAGAATAGAGGCGTACAAAAAAATATCGCTTATCAGGGACGAACAGGATATGTACGACGTTGCCGACGAACTTATCGACAGGTACGGAGATATGCCCAAGGCGGCGGATAATCTTTTAAAGATATCTCTTATCAGAGCTCTCGGATCGAGAGCGGGAGTGACGAAGGCGGAGTACAAGTCAGGAACGCTTATATTTTACCTTTTGGAACCCAGGCTTGAATTATGGTCGGCACTCGCAAAAAAATACAACGGCAGATTGCTGATATCAAATTCGTCAAAGCCGTATGTCTCATGCCGGACCTTGAAAAACGAAAAGATTTCCGAGCTTGCAATAGCCCTCCTTGGAGCTTATAACAAGCAAAGCGACACAGATAATTCAAAAAATTAATAGAATGTTTTAAAAATATGTCCGAATACTTCATGAACAAGAGCATATAGGAGAATATAATTTTTGTTGCGAGGCATTTTCGGAAAAAATCAGGGAGCGATCAAATGAAAAAAGCAAAAAAAACGTCGGTATTATTTATATCTGTTATATCCGTCCTTCTTGCGTCCTTATGCGTCCTTTTGACCTCTTGCTCTTCGGGAAAAAACGCGCTTGAATACAAGGGCTACAAGATCAGCGAGGGTATGTACTCCTACTGGATGAAAAGTTGGAAGGATTACTATCTTAACTACTATACCGACGTCGAGGACACCGAGGAATACTGGAATTCTGAGAATTCGGAAGGGGTCGCGAACAAGGATTACATGAACGAGCAGATAAAGACCCGTATATTTTATTATATTGTATCGCTTAAGCTTTTTGACGATTATAAGCTCAGCCTTGACGAGGATACAAAGGAAAAGATTCAAACGGATATAAACGATCAGACCGATCATTACGGCAGCAAAAGCGCATTTAACGATTACCTGAAAGAGACTTACGGCATTAACATCAATACTCTTGAGAAGATATACACTATCGAAGAAAAGTACAGGACGGTATTTCAGTACCTTTACGGAACCGACGGGAAAAAGACCGCCACGCCGGAGGAGCTTGATAATTATTATCAAACTTATTTTGTTCGGGTTAAGTATGTCATGTTTTTAAAGGACGTGAAATACGCCTATGACGAGGAGGGAAACAAAATCACAAATCCTCAGACGGGCTATTATGAGTTTGAGGATCTTACCGACGAAGAAAAACAGCAGGTAAAGGACAGGGCAAACGAGGTGTTTGAGGCAGTAAAAGGCGGGGAAGAGATAGATAAATATCTGGAGGAATACATGAAGGAATTCGGGTACGACAGTGAAAAATACCCCAACGGATATTATATTTCGGCTGACAACTATACTCTGCACACTGTAGATGTCACATCAGCGGCGCTTGACATGAATGTGGGAGAGACGAGACTTATCGAAAACGAATCGTGCTATTTTGTGCTGCAAAAATTTGACCTCATCGATAAGGCGTATGCGTCTCTTCCCGACAGCAATCAGTTCACCGAGCTTGTCAGCTATGCGAACAATCTTAAATTTACGGCGGAGTTCAACACATACATTCCGGACATAGTTGAAAACGAAAAAATCACCTCAAAATATACGGTGGAAAAGATATAAAAACCGAATAATGCATCCGCCACGGTCATATTTATTGTCAACACAAAGAAAAAAAATAAAAAAATTGAATAAGTACTTGCAAAATGTAAAACAGTGTGCTATAATGGCAACGTAGAAAGCAGATTGAGGAAGAGTGTGAAAGCACTCTTTCTGTTTTTGTTGAACGGAGGTTTGAGTTGGCAAGAGGAAACAGTAAGATAGCGTCCGCCGTAAAAGAGTTGGTGCGGGACGAAATACATTCTCTCGGATACGATATTTGGGATGTAGAATATGTCAAAGAGGGCGCTTCATGGTATCTAAGAATCACCATTGACAAAGAGGGCGGCATAAGTATTGACGACTGCGAAAGGGTAAATCGCGCAATAGACCCGATAATCGATAAGGCGGACCCGATTGAGGATTCATATTATCTTGAAGTCAGCTCCACCGGGATAGAAAGAGTTTTAAGGACAAGAGAGCATTTTGAAAAATGCGTCGGTGAAAAAGTCCGAATAAAGCTCTTTGATCCGATCGATTCAAAAAAGGTAATAGTCGGTAGAATATTGCCTCTGCCCGAGGACGATAAAAACGCTCTTGATATTGAGACGGAAAGCGGAAGTATAAGACTTTTGTTCAAAAACATTGCAAAAGCAAACACAGTATTTGATTTTTAATAAAATTTGAAAGGATAAATAAAATGAATATCGAGTTTTTCACGGCTCTTGAGCTGCTTGAGAAAGAAAAAGGCATTCCTAAAGAATATATGCTTGAAAAAATCGAAGCTGCGCTTGTGGGCGCCTGCAAAAAGGAACTCGGAACGGCAAACGTCAGGGTCAATATCGATTTCGAAAAAAGGGATGTAAAGGTATATCTTCAAAGAGAGGTCGTCGAGCTTGTCGAGGATCCTTCGATGCAGATAGCTCTTGAGGACGCGAGAAAGATAAGCAAACGCGCAGTATGCGGAAGCGTGATCGAGACCGAGGTAAAGACGAAAAATTTCAGACGTTTGAGCGCTCAAGCCGCCAAAAATATGATAATTCAGGCTATAAGGGAAGCTGAGCGCGGAATGATGATAAAGGAATACGAGAGCAAGCAGGAGGAGGTCATCACGGCAACCGTTCAAAAGATCGACCCTTCGACCGGAAACGTGGTCGTGGACACCGGCACAAGCATTGCGACTCTGCTTAAATCGGAACAGATTCCCGACGAGGTGTTTGAGGTCGGAGAACACATAAAAGTGTTTGTAACCGAGGTCAAAAAAGAAAGCAAGGGCCCGATCGTCAATCTTTCAAGAACGCATTCTCATATGGTAAAAAGGCTTTTTGAATTGGATGTGCCCGAGATACAGGAGGGAACGGTTATAATAAAGTCGATAACAAGGGAAGCAGGCTCAAGGACAAAAATGGCGGTCTATTCGCGGGATGAAAGCGTAGATCCCGTGGGGGCGTGCATAGGAAATCGCGGAATGCGAATAGCGGCGATCGTAAACGAACTGAAAGGCGAAAAGATCGATGTGATAAAGTACAGCGAGGTACCCGAGGAATTTATCGCCGAAGCGCTTTCCCCCGCGGTAGTTCAGTCGGTGGAAATCGACGGCGAGCGCTCCTGCAAGGTGTACGTCGCTCCCGATCAGCTTTCGCTTGCAATTGGCAGAGTGGGTCAGAACGCGCGGCTTGCCGCAAGACTTACAGGTTACAAGATCGACATAAAAACAAAGTGATTTACGGAGGGAAGTTTTGACGGGCAAAGTTAACAAACCTGAAAAAAAGAAACCGATGCGAACCTGTCTTGGTTGTATGGGGACCTTTGAAAAAAGAGAGCTCATACGGGTGGTTCGTCTGCCGGACGGCGGGATATCCCTTGATTTTAAGGGCAAGATCTCGGGCAGAGGGGCATATATATGCAGAAATACACAGTGCTTAAAAAAAGCGAGAAAGTCCAGACGGCTTGAACGTAACCTCGGATGTGAAATACCCGAGGATGTGTATGACGCGCTTGAGGAGGAGTTGATGCTCGGTGAATAAGCTTCTTTCCATGATAGGTCTGTCTTATAAAGCAGGCAAGGTAAAATACGGATCCGACGGCGTTGCCGATGCGATCCGAAGCTGCAAAAAGCCAAGTCTTGTTTTGCTTGCCGCCGACGCTTCGGCAAACCAAGTTAAAAAAATTACAGACAGATGCAGGTATTATAACGTGCGGCTGATTTCTATAAGCGCTGACAAAAGCGAGCTCGGTAAAATGATAAAAGGCAGGAGCGAGCTTGCGTGTGTGGCGATAGAAGACGAAGGATTTGCGAAAGCCATGATCGATCTGATAAACAAAAACGAATCCGAACTAAAGGCGGAGTCTGCGGGAGGTGCGCAATGATAAATAACGGTAAATACAAGGTAAGCGTTTTAGCGAAAAATCTGAATATGAAGAACAAGGATATGATAGATATCCTTACAAAAGTCGGTATCACGGGTAAGACCCATTCGGGCACTTTGGATACGGTCGAGTTTTCACTTGTCATGGACTACCTGACAAAGAACAATCAGATGGTAGATATAAACAGCTATATTATGGGCGTGACAGAGCTTAACAACCCTGCTGTGGTGGGACTTTGCGCTTCAACTGAGAAAAACGATTCCGCGAAAGAGACAAAGAAAGCCGACGAGGGCGGCATAAATAACGTTAAGAGTTCAGAAGAGACGGCGTCTGCAAAAACGGAGGCAGCTCCAAAGAAAGAACAGAACACCTCGCCTTCAGGCAAAGCCGGCGCGCCCGATAAGAGCATGCCCTCAAAAGCTGCGCCGCCGCCTCAGAAGAAAGAAAAGCAGAAGGCTGCTCCTGTTGACAGGTTTGCAAACGGACCTGCGGTAAACGCACAGCAAAAGCCGGTAAAAAAGGAGAACAAGCCGCAGCCGGCAAAAAAACCTGTAAGCTCCAAAAAGACCGTAACCGAGATATCCATTGTAAACGAGACTATGGAGAGCAACGCATATACCGGCACAAAATCGAGAGTTATCGACACCCGCTCCTCGGACGTAGATCTTTCCAAATACGATGAAAAACTCGAGACCTTTGTGGACCCTTCCTCGTCAGACGAGAAGGCGGGCAGACAAAAAGTCAAAAAGCAGTCTAAAGGCAATAACGCGCAGCAGGCGCAGTCTCAGGGACAAAAGGGAGGCAAAAACCAAGGAAAGTCTTTTCGGCAGCCAACATTCAGCGATCAAAAACACGGCAAGAAAAAGCCGGCAGCGCAGAGCAAACCTCAGCGCACGTCGGTATCGGTTTCCATTCCCGACGAGATAACCGTGGGAGAACTTGCGACAATGCTGAAGGTCACCGCCGCCGAGGTAATAAAAAAGCTCATGCTCGGCGGAGTCATGGCCGGTGTCAATCAAATAATAGATTACGACACGGTGGAATATGTCGCCACCGAGTTTGGAGCGTCGGTCAGCCGCGCTGTGGTAGTGTCTATAGAGGATAAGCTGTTTGACAACAGCGAGGACAGCGAAGCGGATCTTGTGGAGCGTGCTCCCGTCGTATGCGTTATGGGACATGTCGACCACGGTAAAACCTCTATACTTGACAGGATACGTCACACCAACGTAACTGCGGGTGAGGCGGGAGGCATCACTCAGGCAATAGGTGCGTACACGGTAAGTGTAAACGGCAAGGATATTACCTTTCTTGACACACCGGGTCACGAAGCTTTTACCGCCATGCGTGCAAGAGGCGCGATGGCTACCGATATAGCAATACTCGTTGTCGCCGCGGATGACGGCATAATGCCGCAGACGATCGAGGCGATTAATCACGCAAAAGCGGCGGGAGTCGATATAATAGTTGCCATAAATAAAATGGATAAGGTGGGAGCAAACCCCGACGCCATAAAGCAGGAGCTTACCGCCTACGACATAATTCCCGAGGAATGGGGCGGAGACGTTATATGCGTGCCGGTATCGGCGCTCACCGGCATGGGAATAGACGATCTTCTTGAAAACATACTGCTTGTATCCGAGCTTAAAGCTCTGTCGGCAAACCCGAAAAGACGCGCAAAGGGGCTTGTCATTGAATCGAGACTTGACAAAGGGCGCGGTCCCGTGGCCACGGTTCTCGTTCAAAACGGCACTCTTAAGTCGGGCGATGTTGTCATTGCCGGAACCGCCGTCGGGCGCATAAGGGCGATGACCGACGACAAGGGCAGAAGCGTTAAGAGCGCGGGACCTTCCGTGCCCGTCGAGATCATCGGACTTTCCGAGGTTCCCGAATCGGGAGAGCAGTTTGCAGCTGTCGAGGATGAAAAGATGGCAAGAGAGCTTGCCGAGCAGAGAAAGGAAAAGCAAAAAGACGCGATATTCAAAGCAAACACCAAGGTGTCGTTAGGCAATCTCTTTAATCAGATATCCGCAGGTGCGAAGGAGCTTAATATAATAGTCAAAGCAGATGTGGGAGGCTCCGCCGAAGCGGTGAAATCTTCTCTTGTCAAGCTTTCCACCGAGGAGGTCAAAGTTAATGTCATACACACGGCGGTCGGCGGTATAAACGAGGGGGACGTCATGCTTGCTTCGGCCTCAAACGCGATTATTGTGGGATTCAACGTCCGTCCCGACAAAACCGCAATCGACTGCGCCGAAAGGCAGAAGGTCGATATCAGAACATACCGCATAATTTATGAGTGCATAGACGAGATAGAGTCGGCTCTTAAGGGAATGCTTGCTCCCAAGTTTGAAGAGTCGCTCCTCGGACATGCTGAGGTGCGTCAGACGATCAGAGTTCCGGGCGTCGGAACGGTTGCCGGTTCTTATGTCGTTGACGGTAAGATAGCAAGAAACGCGCTTATACGTGTGGTGCGCGACGGAGTTGTCATTTATGAAGATAAGATAAGCTCGCTGAAGAGATTCAAGGACGACGCAAGGGAAGTGGCGCAAGGCTACGAATGCGGAGTCGGACTTGAAAAATTCAACGATATCAAGATAGGCGACATACTTGAAGCGTATGAAATGGTAGAAGTTCAAGGATAAGATAATCACGACAAGATCATATTTTCGCCGCACAGCGTCAAACTCTTATAAAAGTAAGCGCTTATGTGCGGCGAAACGGTTGAATAAGACAAGATACAAGAAAGGAAAAAGCGGTAATGACGGATAATTTGGGCTTTCTTCCGGTTAACGCCGACGAATGTCGGGAAAGAGGCTGGGATAGGCCGGATTTTGTGTATGTTACGGGGGACGCTTATGTTGACCACCCGTCATTCGGGGTTTCCATTATTTCACGGGTACTTGAGAGCGCGGGATATAAAATAGCGATTTTATCGCAGCCGGATTATCGCTCCTGCGAGGATTTTAAACGTTTCGGAAAACCGAGACTCGGTTTTCTTGTGACGAGCGGTAATATAGATTCTATGGTGGCTCATTACACTGTCTCGAAAAAAAAGAGAAGCTATGATTACTACAGCCCCGGCGGTAAAATGGGACGCAGGCCTGACAGGGCGCTTATAGTGTACAGCAACAGAATAAGGGAGGCGTACGGAGACATTCCGATAATACTCGGAGGACTTGAGGCCTCTCTGCGCCGTTTTGCTCACTACGATTATTGGGACGATAAGGTAAGAAGAAGCGTGCTTGTCGATTCGAGGGCGGATCTTCTCACTTACGGAATGGGGGAGAACATCCTTTTAAGAGTCGCCGAGCTTCTTGACCGGGGAATACCGATCAAAAAGATACGCGACGTGCGCGGGACCGTCTATTTAACCGATCGTGACGACAAAATTCATTTTGAGTACGAGACGGGTTATGATTATAACGAGCTGAAAACAAACAAGCTTGCATATGCGAAGGCTTTTGCGCTTCAATACCGAAATCAGGATTCGGTGTACGGTAAGGCGATAACCGAGTATTACGACAGTAAAATGCTGGTGCAAAATCCTCCCATGCCGCCGCTTGAGCGGGAAGAACTCGATCGGGTCTACGCTTTGCCCTATACGCGGGAATGGCACCCGATGTACGACAAAGAAGGCGGCGTACCGGGGCTGGCCGAAGTGAAATTCTCAATAACTCACAACAGAGGGTGCTTTGGAGGCTGCAATTTTTGCGCGCTTGCCTTTCATCAGGGAAGGAGCGTAAGAAGCCGCAGTATAGAGAGCGTCGTTGAAGAAGCAAAAATAATCACCTCTTTTCCCGATTTTAAAGGGTACATACACGACATAGGGGGACCGACTGCGAATTTCAGATACCCCGCGTGCGACAAGCAGTTAAAGGACGGAGTTTGCGCGCTGCGAAAATGTCTTGCTCCGAAGCCATGCAAGAACCTCAAGGTCGATCACAGCGAGTATTTGAAATTGATTGAGGAAGTTGAAAAGCTTCCTAAGGTAAAAAAAGTATTCATAAGATCGGGGATACGATTTGACTATCTCGTGTACGATGACGACGACTCGTTTTTTAAGAAATTGGTAAAAGACAATGTGAGCGGTCAGTTGAAGGTGGCTCCCGAGCATTGCTGCGACGGAGTGTTAAAATACATGGGAAAGCCCGAGATCGCAGTTTACAACAAATTCAAAGACAAATTTTTTCAGATAACAAAAAGTATGGGAAAGGAGCAGTATCTTGTGCCCTATCTCATGTCAAGCCACCCGGGGAGCAGACTCAGCGACGCGGTCGAGCTTGCTCTTTACCTGAAAAGGAGTAATTATCTGCCCGAACAGGTACAAGACTTTTACCCGACGCCCGGCACGGCGTCAACCGTCATGTACTATACCGGTCTTGACCCGTTTACGCTGAAGAGCGTTTATGTCGCCACGGACTATAATGAAAAGAGGATGCAGCGCGCGCTTCTTCAATGGAACAGAAAAGAAAATGAAGAGTTTGTCAGAACGGCGCTTATCAAGTGCGGCAGAACCGAGCTTATCGGCAACTCTCCCGAATGCCTTGTAAGAGCGCCCGTTACGAACAGAACCTCCTCTTACAAGGGACAAAAACGAGTCGACCGTGCGGTAAAGAAAAACGGATTTAAAAATAAAAAGGATAAACGAAAAAAGAGCGATACTCATATAAAAAAATAAATCGGTGACAGGTGAATTTTACTCGTACCTATTGACAATATCCCAAAAATATGATATGATAGCCCTTGCAGCCTTGGGATGTGGTGTAGCGGCAGCACACAAGATTTTGAATCTTGCTGTATAGGTTCAACCCCTATCATCCCAGCCAAAAGTCGGCAAAGCCAGTTTTTTTGCTTTGCCGATTTTTATATATCTTTGCAGCGGATCGCGGCAAAATATGCCATCATTTGATTTTTCTTTTCGTCGCCTCACAGGTAAAAGTGATTGACAATTGAGCGTCTTTGTGTTATAATTACTTTAAATATATAGTCGGGTGTTTTGCCGTTTGGCAGGATCCCGCTGTTTTTGCATTAATAAACATTTTTTGTTTGTAGATGTTATAGCATATAAAAAACTACTACGTCAGCAACGGTATTGGAAGTAGAATATGAATATCAGTTTTCCATTGAGAAACAATGTTGACTACATAATAATGGGAGTGGACATAGGTTCCACGACCGCAAAAATAGTCGTATTAAAAGACAATAAAATAGTTTACGAGACATATGAGAGACATTTTTCTCAGGTTAGGCAGAAAACGCTCGAGATACTCGAGCGCACACGTGAGATAGCCGACCGTCCTATTAAGCTTGCAATTTCGGGCAGTGCAGGACTGGGACTTGCAAAAGAGTGCGGCATACCTTTTGTTCAGGAAGTCTTTGCGACCGCGGAAACGGTAAAAACGCTTGAAAGCGACACATCGGTTGTTATTGAGCTGGGCGGAGAGGACGCGAAGGTAATATTCTTTAAGGGAGGAGCCGACGAGAGGATGAACGGCTCGTGCGCCGGAGGAACGGGAGCGTTTATAGATCAGATGGCGACCCTTATGGATCTTACCGCAGACGAGATGGATGAGCTTTCTCTCATGGCGAATAAAATATATCCTGTCGCCTCAAGGTGCGGAGTCTTTGCAAAGTCTGATATACAGCCCCTTCTCAACCAAGGAGCATCAAAAGCGGATATTGCCGCCTCGATTTACGCCGCAGTTGTGAATCAGACGATCGCCGGTCTTGCTCACGGAAGAAAGATAGAAGGAAAGGTTATGTTTCTCGGGGGTCCGCTTTCATTTTGCAAGGGACTCAGGGCCGCGTTTGTAAAGGCGCTGAAGCTGAGTGAAGAAGACGCGGTCTTTCCCGAATACGCAAAGCTTGCGGTATCTTTGGGCGCCGCCATATACGCGGATAAACAGGACAATTACTTTGATATCGATAAGCTGATTAATATCGTGAGAGACGCCGCGAATGTACGCAGCGTCAGGGTAAGTCTGCCTCCGCTTTTTGAAGACGAAAGGGCGTATAACGACTTTGTAGACAGACATTCCAAAGCATACGCCAAGTTTGGCGACATCGGTACATATGAGGGAGATGCGTATCTCGGAGTCGATTGCGGTTCCACAACCACAAAACTCGTGCTCATATCAAACGACAACGAGATTTTGTATGAATATTACGATTCAAACAAAGGCAATCCGGTTGAAATTGTAAAATGTCAGCTTGAAAAAGTATACTCTTTGTGCTCCGATCGGATTACGATAAAGGGAAGCGCTGTGACGGGATATGGCGAGGAACTTATAAAGCACGCTTTCAACTTTGACTCGGGTATAGTCGAGACCATGGCTCATTACAACGCCGCAAGTTATTTTGATCCTGACGTCGACTTTATCCTTGACATAGGCGGTCAGGATATCAAGTGCTTCAAGATCAAAAATCACGCCATAGACAGCATAATGCTTAACGAAGCGTGTTCAAGCGGCTGCGGATCGTTTATCGAAACCTTTGCAAAGTCGATGGGGTACGAGATTGCGGAGTTTGCCGAAAAGGGAATATACGCAAAGGCGCCGGTTGATCTTGGCTCAAGGTGTACGGTATTTATGAATTCGTCAGTCAAGGAGGCGCAAAAGGACGGCGCCGGAGTCGAGGACATTTCGGCGGGGTTATCGATAAGTATTGTTAAAAACGCCATATATAAGGTGATAAGAGCAAGCAGCGCTTCAGAGCTGGGGCAAAACATTGTCGTACAGGGCGGAACCTTTTGCAACAACGCTGTGCTCAGGGCCTTTGAAATGGAACTCGGTCACAATGTTACAAGGCCTAAGATAGCGGAGCTTATGGGCGCATTCGGCGCGGCGCTGCATGTTAAGAGCATGGGACTTGAAAAGTCGTCGATTATAAGCAAATCAGAACTTGCGTCATTCACTCACAGCGCCAAAGCGGCGACCTGTAAGGGATGTACGAACAATTGCCGTCTTACAATCAACACCTTCGGAAACGGCAGCAGATATGTGTCAGGCAACAAGTGCGAAAAAGGAAGCGGAGAAAAGGTGTCTCTTTTTAAGGATCTTCCCAATCTCCACGAATTCAAGCGCGCCATGTTTGAAAAACTTATCGCAAACGAGAAAAAAGAGGGCAAAGCCCGTATAGGTATACCGCTCGGACTTGGGATGTACGAGCTTGCGCCTTTTTGGAAAACCATATTTGAAAAGCTTGGTTTTGTTGTTGTCATATCGGGTTTCGGAAGTCGTAAGCTGTATTCAAAGGGACAGTACAGCATTCCCTCCGACACCGCCTGCTATCCCGCAAAGATGATGCACGGCCATATTGAAACGCTTCTTGAAAAGGGAGTGGATGCGATATTTTATCCCTGCCTCACATATAATTTTGATGAAAAAAATACCGACAATCACTACAACTGTCCCGTGGTGGCCTATTATTCGGAGCTTTTGTACTCAAATTCCGACTGCGTTAAAAATATTAAATTTTTATACCCGTATCTCAACATAAACGACCCTAAAGAGCTTGCGAACGAGCTTTTGGAGACGGTATCTGAAAACTTTGGCAAGGGATGCTGCACCTTGAGAGAAATGCGCGCGGCCATCGATGCGGGATACGAGTCTTACGGCAATTGGATGAGCGCAATACGCGCGGAAGGCGTTCGTGCGGTCGAGTATGCAAGGGCAAACGGCAAAAAGATAATGATACTTGCGGGCAGACCTTATCATATAGATCCCGAGATAGGTCACGGGATAGATAAGCTTGCTTCACAGCTCGGATTCGCGGTTGTCAGCGAAGATTCGGTTGCAATGCTCACAGAGCCATGCAGCGTCGATGTGCTGAACCAATGGACCTATCATTCACGACTGTACAACTGCTCAAAATACGCCTGTGAACACGATGACACCCAGCTTGTTCAGCTTGTCTCTTTCGGGTGCGGACTTGACGCTATAACCACCGACGAGACAAGGGCTATACTTGAGGAGGGCGGAAAGCTGTACACGCAGATAAAAATAGATGAAATAACCAATTTGGGAGCCGTGAAGATACGTCTTCGCAGTCTTCTCGGCGCCATAGAAAAAAAGCGGTAAGCGCCCTTTGTTTACCGAATTCTGAAAGGAAAAGGTGTTAACGGAAATTATATGAGTCAAAGAGTAAAACGTGTAGTTTTCACAAAAGAGATGAAAGAGGAGTACACAATACTCGTTCCGACGATGCTTCCCATGCATTTTGAGATAATAAGCAGGGTGCTTAACAGATACGGCTACAAGACTGAAATACTTAAAAATACAGGCGACCACATAAAACAGCTGGGACTTCAGTATGTCCACAACGACACATGTTATCCGGCTCTCATCGTCATCGGGCAGTTTCTCGACGCGCTGAAAAGCGGGAAATACGATCTGCATAAAGTAGCGCTCATGATAACCCAAACCGGGGGCGGCTGCCGTGCTTCAAATTACCTGTCTCTTCTGCGAAAGGCTCTTGCCAAGGCAGGATATGACTATATTCCGGTGATATCGCTAAATTTTGTGGGAATTGAGGACTGTCCGGGGTTCAAGCTTACCCTTCCTCTCATACAAAAGATGCTGTATGCCGTTATTTTCGGCGACCTGCTCATGCTGCTCAGAAATCAGTGCAGGTCGTATGAGGTGAATGCGGGCGAAAGTCAGGCAAAGGCTGAATACTGGACCGAAAGGATAGCCGATATGCTTTCGGCGGGTTGGGTATCATACTCAAAGGTGAAAAGGAAGTATGTTGAGATAATACGGGATTTTGAATCCGTAGAGCGAACAGATAAGCCAAAGATCAAGGTTGGGATCGTGGGAGAAATTTTCGTCAAATTCTCTCCGCTCGGCAATAACGATCTTGAAAACTTTCTTGTCAGCGAAAACGCCGAGGTGGTTATGCCCGGTTTGCTTGACTTTTTGCTTTATTGTGTGTATAATACTATAGTAGACAGTCGTCTGTACGGAATACACAAGGTGAAAGCGTGGGGCGCTTATATTATAGACAAGTACATAGTCGGCAAGCAGAAAAAGCTAATTTCGATAATACGAAAAAGCAGCTCGTTCAGACCGATGACCCCGTTTGATCACACGAGAACCCTCACCAAGGGCTACATAGGACTCGGAGCCAAAATGGGAGAAGGATGGCTGCTCACCGCGGAAATGCTCGAGCTTGTGGAGCAGGGGGTAAACAACATAGTATGCGCCCAGCCCTTCGGATGTCTTCCCAACCACATAATGGGCAAAGGAATGATGAAGCCTATAAAGGAAAGACACGAGGGAGTCAGTATAGTGGCGATCGATTATGACCCTGGAGCGACCCGCATAAATCAGGAAAACAGGATCAAGCTCATGCTCGCAAACGCCAAGGCGGCATCTCTTGATTTGGCGAACACCCTCTGATCTTACCAACATATTATCAGTAAAGGATACTTCATATCAATGGAAAAAATAAAGTTTGTCACCGATTCGGCAAGCGATATATCGCTTGAGGACGAAGCCGAATACGGCATCAAAGTGCTCAACTATAAAATTACGGTAGGAGATAAAGGATATCTCAGCAGAATTGACGTGAGCAACAGGCAGTTTTACGATATACTCGAAAAATCTCAGGAGATTCCTAAAACCTCCCAGATATTCACATACGAGTTTACGGAGCTGTTTGAAGAGCTTTACAAAGACGGATACACGCATGTTATAATGACGCTGATAAACAAAGACGCATCCGCTACTTTCCAAAACGCCGAGACTGCCATCGAGGAATTTTATTCCGAGCACCCGGGAGCAAAGCAGCTTATAAAGATCAAGCTGATCGACAGCAGAAATTATACATACGGATATGGATATCCCGTGATCGAGGGAGTCAAAATGGCGGATCGCGGAATCAGCTATGACGATATAGTCAAGTATATCGAAAACTGGCTGAAGCACCTTGTTATATATTTTGTGCCTTATACTCTCAAATACGCAAAAAAATCGGGCAGAATACCGGGAGCGGTCGCCGTCGTTGGCGAAGCGCTCGGCATAAAGCCGATAATGAGGATATACGACCATGTTATCGCAAATTCCGTAATGGCAAGGGGAGAAAAGAAAGTCGTGCCCACACTGGTGGATAAGACTATGAGTGAGATAATCGAAGGAACGCCGTATATCACCCTTTGCGGATGCGAGGAAAAGGATGGGAACGCCATAACGGCGGCGATGACCGAGGCGATAGGCTATCCCCCCGAAAGATGTGTGCAAATTGGTCCCGTTATTTCATCACACTCCGGGCCGAGAGTTTCGGGTGTGGTTTTCCAATCGAAGTTTGCCAAATAATCTGCCGCCCGAAGGCAGACCTATCCGCCTACGGCGGCCCGGAACGTCGCTTGGCGACGGCCAAGTTGTGATTTTTGTTTAAGGAACGGCGCGCTGCGGCACTTTTCCTTAAGCGGGAATCATGCTCGGCGTCAAGTCCCGGACCCCGTCGGCGGATTGATTTATTTATGAAAGGGAATTATAAAATGAGGTTTGTGTACAGTGTAAAGGATGAAAAATTTACCGTTTCGGACAGCATTTTTGAAGGAAAATTTAGAGAGGACGTAATTTCAAGGCTGCCTCAAAAAAGCAGCGAGTATCCGATATACGCGCTCATACCCGATCGGGACCGAAAAATTTTATATAAAGTGTATTCGGATACAAATTACGATACGCTTACCTCGTTTTTTGCAGTTCTCGAAAATATGGAAGGAGTCTTTGAGCTCTTTGAAGAACGTGACGTAGACTGTCCTATAAGAAAGGACGGTACGCTGTTGTTAAGCCGTGCGGCTTTGCGCGCAACACTCAAAATGCTTTACTTAAAAAAGAGGGTGACCGTCTTTCTTGAGGACGGTCAAGCTCTTGATATAAAAAACGGAGAGTCTGTTCTCAGGCAGATATACAGATATCTCGATTTTGATACGGCGCTTTATATCGCTTCTTTTGTCAACTTTGCTCCTCAATCAAAAGAGGAAAAAGGAATATTTATTTTGCCAAAAAGCAGGATGGACTCAAAATCAGATTATATCGAATACGATCTTGCTTACTCGGTCAACAATAACACAGCTGCGGATCAATTTGTCGACTACCTTATCGACTCTGATATCGAAAGCAGAAGAAAGCTGCTCTCTCTTATCGCAAAGTATAAAGATTATTGCGTAAAAGAAGCGGAATTTTCTCCCGAGATACAAATATATAAGGCGTTTGTCGAAGGGGACGAGAATCTGCTTTTTGACATGGTGCACTCCTACTGTGTAGAAACGGCGAAACGGGGCGACATTCCCGTTGTTGAAGAAGGGGTGGGTCTGCTGCTCAGACAAAATATAGGGGACAGAGCAATCCTAAAGCTGATATATGACGGGTACGAATCGCATTGCTTTGGAGAACTGATAAAAAAGAACATCGGCGAGATAGCCTTCTGCGCGTCGTTCAGAGAGGTAGGCGAGCTTTTTAAGGGGGATAACGCCGAAAGCTACAACATAATGCTCGCTTCCCTTATCACACAAAAGGCAGACGCCGATTCCGAGCAAAACAGGTATAAGCTTATCGAGGAAGAGCTGATAAAGACCGAAACGCTCGCTCTTACGGCAAGGTACGCACCTGAGATTGCCATGATCAATTCTTACAGAAAGGTGCTTTTCACACTGCAAAAAAGAGCCGAGGATGTCACAAACACCAAATCCGAAGCGCTTGACGAAATATCCGCTCTTGTGATGACGAGCAATAAAGAACAGCTTTTTTCAGACGAGCTTTCAGTAAAGATAAATGAGATATGCCAAAAGCACGGTGTGGATGCCGATTATGTTACGCAGGAGGTCGAAACTCTCAAAAGCGATAGATATCGCCGCCTTTTGTGCGATGAAATAGAAAAAAAGCTTGACAGTCAGGCTGATCCCAAACTGACCCTCGAGCTTGCCGACACTCTGACTCCCGCCAAATCAAGCGGCGCGGATGTTGATGCCATACATAATGAAGATAAAGCGAATGAATCAAATATAGAAAATACAGAAACCTCTGATGATAAAACCGACTCTACGCTTGATAAAAAGCTCCGATCGATCTGTGATATGACAAAAGAGAACTATTTAAATGTGTATTATGATCTTTTCGGTTCGGATTATTTTAACGAGCTTATCGGAATTGAAGATGAGGAAAAGGAGAAGGGAGCATTAAAGGAGGTTTATAAAAACAAGCTGTGCGAGCTGTTTTTGTCTTATGATGATTATAAAAAAGAGCTGCTCGCCTGCGATCGACTGAAAGAAAATCCTCCCCTTAAAATGCTTGCCGAGATGAGATATTCCGACACTTTGTGTATTGCTCTTGAGGACAGCGATATTGACGGTATCTCCTCCGTTATTTCCCGCTTTGATCCCGACAGAACAGACGCCCGGGTCTTTTACCCGCTTCTTTACAAAAAGGTTGTATCAATGGCAAGGGAAAAAATGTCCTCGGACTTTATAGACGGCCTGAGAAAGAAAAATCTCGATAGGACGCTCGATTCTATTTTGCTTGCCGCCAAGGTGAAGGCGTCGGTTCAAAACGGCTCTCGTGATCTTAAAAACGAGGTTAACGAACTTGCCGTTGTATTTGATCTTGTGAAAAAGTATATAGGAAACGACATAGTTTTTGATATAACTATCGACGGCAAGACGTATATCGGAATAAGCCTTGAGGCGTACATGTGGGCGCTCGGGGGCGAAAATACCGAAAGAGTCATTTCTCTTGCTGAAAGAAACGGCGATTTTAACGACTTTCTTGCCAAGATGAATGTTGCGGGCTTTAAAGTGAAGAACGTTATTTTGCCGCTCGACGGCAATAAAACGGCAGATCAAAAGCAAGAAGGACAGAAAGAAAATATGTCGCAAGCTTACAAGATAGTCTTTGTAGACAACGCAATTGAGCCTCAAAGCAAAAAAAGCACCGAAAAAAAGACTGAGAGGGAAGTAAGACAAGGATCAAATATCAATCCGCAGCCGAAAAAAGAGCCGGAGATTAACGAGGCTGCAAAGATATCAAATGAGACGGACCCGGAAAAGTATAATTTTTCTAAGAAATTGCATAAAGCGCCGTCAAACAAGGAAAGCCCTGACCTTATGAAGATGGGTATTACGGTGTTATCAATTCTTACGGTAATAGTGATTATTCTTTTTATTTTCTTTCTCGGCAGATAACAAAATCGAAAGGCGCGTATATAATATTAATTATGAGAATAGTAATAAAAGTCGGCACATCCACTCTTACGCATCAAACCGGTTCTCTCAACATTCGCAGAGTGGAAAAGCTGTGCAAGGTAATAAGCGATCTTAAAAACATGGGCAACGAAATAGTGCTGGTTTCCTCAGGAGCCATAGGCATGGGAGTTGGAAAGCTTGCTCTTAATGAAAAGCCGCGCGATATTCCGACAAAGCAGGCGGCGGCCGCGGTGGGACAGTGTGAGCTTATGTACACTTACGACAAACTCTTTTCTGAATATCACCACACAGTGGCACAAATATTGCTTACCTCCGCCGATTTTGACTTTGACGAGCGTCAAAACAATTTTCAAAACACGATGGCAAGACTTCTTGAATTGGGAGCGCTTCCCGTAATAAACGAGAACGACAGCGTCGCGACCGATGAAATAGTCATAGGAGACAACGACACTCTTGCCGCGATGGTGGCGGTAAACGTCAGTGCGAATCTGCTTGTGCTGCTGTCCGATATCAACGGCCTTTATACCGCCGACCCGCACACGGACCCGAATGCGCGGCTTATTCACAAGGTAACAAATATCGACGAAAATATCCTCTCGCTTGCCGGCGATAAGGGATCAAAATTTTCCACCGGCGGAATGATAACAAAGCTTCGGGCCGCAAAGATCGTGACGGAGAGGGGAACTGACATGATAATAGCAAGCGGAGAAGACCCCGACGTGTTGTACGATATAGCCGACAACATGGAAGTGGGTACGAGATTTTATTCAAACACGAAGTAAAGGAAGGTTTTTATGGCGATATCCACCAAAGAAATAATGGAAAGAGGACGAACCGCGAAGAAAATAATAGCGCTTGCCTCGACTGAAACAAAAAACAGCGCTTTGAATCATATGGCAAAGGCGCTGATAGCAAACAGCGACCGAATAATAAGGGCAAACAGAGCCGACATGGAAAGCGCGCGGGGTAAAATTCCCGATGTGATGCTCGACCGGCTGATGCTTGACGAAAAGCGCGTCGAGGCAATGGCAAACGGGATACTGCAGGTCATGGAGCTCGGCGATCCGGTAGGCAGAGTGCTGGCACGGCATCGGCGAGAAAACGGACTTATGATAGACAAGGTAAGCGTTCCAATAGGTGTTGTAGCCATCATTTATGAAAGCCGACCCAACGTTACTTCCGACGCCGCGTCTCTTGCAATCAAGTCGGGAAACGCCTGTATTTTGCGGGGAGGCCGCGAGGCGTTTGGTACCTGCAACGAAATAACAAACGCCATGAGAGAAGGCTTGATCGAGGCGTCTCTTCCAAAGGATTGCATTCAGCTTGTGCAGGATACAAGCAGAGAGAGCGCCAACGAGCTTATGAAGGGCGTGGGACTTATAGACCTGCTTATACCCAGAGGCGGGGCCGGACTTATACGCGCCTGTGTGGAAAACGCCAAGGTCCCGTGTGTTCAGACAGGAACCGGCATTTGTCACATTTATGTGGATAAAGACGCGGATATCGAAATGGCGCTGGATATCGTCGATAACGCCAAAACGAGCCGGCCGTCCGTTTGCAACGCGGCGGAAGTTTGCCTTGTTCACAGGGACATAGCACCCGAGTTCCTGCCGAAGCTGAAATATAGGCTGGTGGATCGCAGAATAAGCGAGGGCAAAACGCCCGTCCAAATAAGAGCGGATATAAGAACCTGCGATGTGATACCCGCAAAGGCGGCCGTAAAGGACGATTTTGACACCGAATTTCTCGATTATATTTTGGCTGTAAAAATCGTCGATTCGACGGACGAGGCGATAGATCATATTGCACTGCACTCAACCGGGCATTCAGAGGCGATAATAACTCAAAACGAAGAGAGCGCGGACAAATTTACTAACGCCGTCGACAGCGCCGCAGTTTATGTGAACGCATCGACAAGGTTTACCGACGGCGGAGAATTCGGGCTCGGGTGTGAGATCGGCATTTCAACACAGAAACTGCATGCAAGAGGCCCCATGGGGCTTGCCGAGCTAACATCTTACAAATATGTCGTACACGGAAACGGTCAGATAAGGTGATTTGCAGTAGAGCAACAGAAAGGATGAAAAGTAAAATGAATATAGGTTTTATCGGAGTAGGAAATATGGGAAGCTCTCTCGCTCTGGCGGTGATCAAAACCGAGGGAGGAGAAAATGTGCGTGTGTGCGACGCGCTGCCGGATAGGGCGTCCAACGTTGCCCGAAAGTACGGCGCGGTATGCGCTTCTTCGGATGAGATAGCTTCACTTTGCGACTTTATATTTCTCGGCGTCAAGCCTCAGATGATGAGAGGACTGCTCGAGGAGATAGGTCCGGTACTCAAAAAAAGAAGCACGCCGTTTGTTCTTGTCTCGATGGCGGCGGGCGTTTCGCTCGAACTCATACGGCAAATGTGCTGTCTTTCCTGTCCGATAATAAGGATAATGCCGAATTTACCTGTTTCTGTGGGAGAAGGAATGATACTCTGCGCGACGAACGGCGAGGTAGACGAAGAAACAAAAGAACGCTTTGCGTACATGATGGCGCAGTCGGGTACACTTGATTTTATCGATGAAAAGCTTATTGACGCCGCAAGCGCAGTTTCGGGATGCGGTCCGGCGTTTGTCGCAATGTTTGTAGAGGCGCTTGCCGACGGCGCCGTCGCCTGCGGAATCTCACGGGAAAAAGCGCTTGAATACGCTGTCCGTACTTTGCTCGGCAGCGCAGTTATGCTGACTCGGGATGACGCGGTTCCCTCAAAGTTGAAAGACGCGGTGTGCAGTCCCGCGGGCAGCACCATAGAAGGAGTGATATCTCTTGAAAAAGGCGCGTTCAGAGCGTCGGTTATAGAGGCGGTTCGCTCTGCATACAATAAAACCGCAAAGCTCAAAAATCAATAAAACATTTCATAAAGCGTTTAAAACTTACTTAAAAACCGTTTATTGTTTATAAACAATAAACTAAAAGACCGTCCGAGAAATTATCTTAAGACGGTCAGGTATTAAAGAATGTGAAAAATCGTGCTGACAGTTTACGAAAGGTCGGCGTATCATTGTTTTCACAACACAGGATAAAAATGTGGGGCGATACCGTATATGGTGCGCCCCGATTTTATCTGTGTGGAAAGTATTTACTTAGTATCCGATGTCTGAAACAGAGTGCGCATATGCTTTTATGTGCTGCAAATCATGGCTTGACTTTTTATATCTCAGCGCGCTTTGTCGATATCTTCTATATTGTACGGCGTCGACTGATACACAAAGTAGTTGAGCCAGTTTGAATAGAGAAGATTTGCGCAGCTTCTCCATTTGACGATGGGAGGCTTTGTTTCGTCGTCGTTTGGAAAATAGTTTTTCGGAAGGTCGATGGGAAGCCCCGCGGCCTTGTCTCGTAAATACTCGTTTTTAAGGGTGTTGGGGTCGTATTCCGAGTGTCCTGTCACAAACACCTGTCTTCCCTGATCGGTCGAGATTACAAACACTCCGGCCTCATTTGAGCTTGCAAGAATTTTCAACTCGGGAACGTTTTCAATATCCTCTCTTAGACATGTGGTGTGTCGGGAGTGAGGAACGAGGAAAATATCGTCAAAGCCTCTGAAGAGGATCGACTGCTTGTGGTCAAGGTGATGCTCATATACTCCGAACAGCTTTTTGTCGAGATTGTATTTTTTTATTCCGTAATGGTAGTACAGCCCCGCCTGTGCGCCCCAGCATATGTGAAATGTGCTGGTGACATGAGTTTTGCTCCACTCCATGATCTCGCAAAGCTCCTCCCAATAGTCCACTTCCTCAAATTCGAGCTGCTCGACCGGCGCGCCTGTTATTATAAGGCCGTCGTAATTGTTGTTTCGAACGTCGTCAAAAGTTTTATAAAACGCAAGCATGTGTTCGATAGAGGTGTGCGTTGCAAGATGAGAGGCGGTTTGCAGCAGCTCAAGCTCGACCTGAAGGGGAGTGTTTCCGATCAGACGCGCTATTTGAGTCTCGGTCTCAATTTTCTTTGGCATAAGATTGAGCATAAGTATTTTAAGCGGTCTGATATCCTGCCTTATCGCCCTTGTTTCGGTCATTACAAAAATGTTTTCGTTTAGGAGCGTTTGGGTCGCGGGAAGGAGGTTCGGTATCTTTATAGGCATTTACTTGTTTTCCTTTCGCATATGTAAATTTATGTATGCAGGACGGCGGTAAAAAACATTTGTCGGCAGTGTATAAAAATACATAAAAAGCCTTTGTACAACCGTCGTTTAAATAGTGCATTCTTTGCTCGGCATTATAAATACGCCGCATGTGTATTATAGCATTTCCATACGTCTTTTTCAAGACTTTTCACTTAAAATAAAATTAAGTTGACGCAGATGTATGTGTTAAAATGATATGAACCAATAAAAAATAAAAAGAGAAAATCTATCTTTGGTATGGTATAATTAAGTTG
>CANPZU010000032.1 GCA_947588825.1 uncultured Clostridia bacterium | reverse complement strand
CCGCTCTGTACGGATCATCCCGGTATCTCGCATCCTTGCTTTCTTTTTCAAACATGGTGAATTTCATATACTTTTCCTCCTCGCTTTATAAACCTTAGAGCAGAATCCTCATCAGCGCGGCGAATGCTCTGCCGCCCTTCGGGCGTGCAGAGTCAAGGCAGAAAGGGTACGGCGTCGGGGGAAAGCGAGCTTTCACCGAGTCGCCGTACCCTTTTGCCCTGACCTTGCGTAGGCTTTGCCCGCGCAAGGCCGCCGCGCCGCACTACGGTTTGTTCTATTTGTTTCTCCGGCTTTTCAAAAGCCGGCGGGTCGAGGGCAGAGCCCCGTCGCGCCCGCAGGCGCGAAACGCTTCTTAACAAGCGACATACGCGGTGCGAAAGGTCCTATCGGCGATCTCGCGCGCGTGCGCGTACACGCGCATACGTATATACATAAATATAAAATAAAATAAATATCAAAAATGGGTTGCGAAGTGAGATAAAATATGTTATAATGGATAATGGCCAAATAAAACGGCAGAAAGGAAGAGGAGAGGGAAGTACAAAAGGGGCACATGAGAGACTACAAAAAGATTTTAGAGAATTTGATAAACGGGTTAAAGGAGACATATCCGCCGAGTTCGATTGACTTATGGTTTGAGGATTCGGAGTTAATACTTATCGACTCGAAGCGGGCGGTAATTTCAATACTATCGGAGCTCAAGATAAGGACGATAACGAGGAAGTACATGGGGAGCATGCACGAGCTTTTAAAGAAGGAGCTGGGGTACGATCCCGACATAATACTGATACTGCCGGAGGAGCGGGCGAATTACGCGTCACTTTCGACGGGGGAGATAGACGAGAGCAAGGTAGTGCGCAAGGTACCCGCAGGGGGGCTTGGGCTTGCGAGTTTCAATTTTGAATACACATTTGAAAATTTCATTGTAGGGACGTCGAACCAATTTGCGCACGCGGCGTGCACGGCGGTAGCGAAGAATCCGGCGACGGACTACAATCCGCTGTTCATATACGGGGCGTCGGGGCTTGGCAAGACGCACTTATTAAACGCGATAATGAACGAGCTCATGCATGACGAGCGCAGATACTCCATAGTATACGTCAAGGGTGAGGACTTTACGAACCAGCTAATCGAGTCATTACGCAGCGGCAATCAATCGCATTTTCGGGAGATGTACCGAAACACGGACGTACTGCTTATAGACGACATACAGTTTATTGCCGGCAAGGAGAGCACGCAGGAGGAATTTTTCCACACATTCAATGCGTTATACGAAAACCACAAGCAGATAATACTGACGTCGGACCGTCCGCCAAAGGACATAAAGACGCTTGAGGACAGGCTGAGAACGAGGTTTGAGTGGGGGCTTATTGCGGACATACAGCCGCCGGATTACGAGCTTCGGATAGCCATAATGAAGAAAAAGGCGAGACTTATCGGCATGACGCTTCCCGACGAGGTGCTGACCTACATTGCGGAAAAGTTAAAAACGAACGTCCGGGAGATAGAGGGCGCGGTGAGGCGCATATGTGCGAGGAGCTTTTTATCGGGTGAAAAGATAACGCTTGAGATGGCAAAGGAGTGCATGAGCGCGTTTATGACGGCGGACGAGCCGCCGGCCGTTACTGCCGAGAGGATAGTTGACAGGGTAGCGAAAAAGTACGGTATACTGACGGAGGACATATACGGAAGAAAGAGGACGAGTCACATAGCCTATGCGAGGGCGGTTTCGATATACATAATAAGAAAGATAACCGACATGTCTTTTCCGACGATAGGCAAGGTGTTTGACAGGGATCATTCGACGATTATAAGCGCAAATCAGATGATAGCCAAGGAGATATCCAAAAATCCGCTGCTTGACATAGAGATAAACGATCTTATAAGGGAGATAACCGAGTGATATTTTTAAACGTTTCGCAGGGAATATCGCTGAAAAAAGAGGACATTATCGGAATATTCGACATAGACTATGCGGCGACATCGACGACTACGAGGGAATTTTTAAGAAGGAGCGAGAGAGAGGGAAGGCTGATTAACGCGGCAAACGACATACCAAAAAGCTTTGCCCTGACAGGCGGCGGACAGGTAATACTTTTAAGGCAATCGGCGCAGACTCTCAAGACTCACCTGTAAATTATCCAAATTATAATAATTATTAATAAATTATCAGCTAAATAAATAACAAAATTTAACGTTTAAAAATCATCATTTACCAAAATTTAATCAAATATTTTCCTACTTATCCACAGTCAAGCTGTTATTTTGACAGCAAAAGTTTTCAACAGCAGGCAAAAAAGAGGTCAAAGAGGGAACACAAAGGCAAGCGCGGCGGAGTCCGCCTGTTTAAAACTCAAGACTTACCGACAGCATATCAACCGAAGATTAAAGAGTTTTTCAACAGTCAAAAGTCTTTACAAACAGCCTGTCATCGGGCCTACTCAAACAATCAACAGTTTAAACAGTCCCTACTGCTTCTACTTCTGATTTATTTAACTAAACTTAACTTGACTTATATCGCGCGCGTGCGCGAAGCTTGCGCGGAGCATTCAGCCGCGTTTGTGAGGAATTAAGACCGAAGGAGAAAGAAAACACATGAAAGTCACATTTTCAAAAGCCGATCTTGAATCGGTGGTAAACGATTCGCTTTGCGCGGTATCCGATAAAAACACCATTCCGGTAGTAGAGGGAATAAGGTTCCGCACCGAAAAGGATGGGATATGCTCGCTCACCACATATGATCTTGAGAAGGGATTTCGCAGCGAGGTTCCGTGCGACACATTTGTAACGGGGAATTACGTCATAAACGCGCAGAAGCTGAACAGGATAATAAAATCGATGCCGGACCGATACATCACGATTGACATTGATAAAAACTGTGTTGCAAGAGTGACAAGCGGAAGATCAAAATTCGAGCTTCACGCGCTGGAGGGAAAGAACTTTCCGTCCCTGCCCGAGCTGAAGGGTGAAAGAGGGTTTACGATAAGGGGCAGGACTCTCAAAAAGATAATTTCTCAGACCTGTTTTTGCATTGCGGTAACCGATCAGCGTCCGCTTTTCTGCGGAGCTTACTTTGAGATAAAGGGCGATGTTTTAAAGGTTGTCGCATGTGACGGAAACAGGCTTGCGATAAGGGAAAAAGAGTGCGACATAAAAAACAACAACGCGGACGGAAGTCCGCTGGAGCTAAGCTTTATCGTGCCGGGCAGAACGCTTGTGCAGCTTACAAGGCTGATTGACGACGAAGAGGACGTATGTATATATCTCGGCAGGAAGCACGTAATTTTCAAAATGAGCGACAAGACGTTTTTCTCAAGGCTGATAGACGGGGAATATATAGACTACAATAAAGTCATACCTCCTTTTCACACAATTTCGGTAGTAGCGGACAGAATGTCGCTGCTGTCCTCGCTCGAGCGGGCGTCGCTTGTGACCGAGGACAAGGCGCTCGGACAGACAAAATCGCACGTCAAGTGTTCCTTTGAAGGAAATTTGCTGAAGATTTCCTCAAGATCGATAACGGGAAGCGTTTACGACGAGATCAACATCGACAAAGTGGGGGAGGATTTGACAATCGGCTTTAACTGCAAATTTCTGCTTGACACTCTCAGGGCGTGCGAGGAGGAGACAATTGAGATACTGATGTCAAGTCCGCTGCTGAGCATACTCATACGAGGGTACGACAAAGAAAAGAGCGGCAGAAATGAAGGGCAGAGCTTTGCGACCGCGATCACCGAAGGGTGCGCGACCTGCGGCGCAGATGACGAAGAAAACGGGCAGGAGAGATATCTTTACATGGTCTGCCCGGTGAAGATGAACGAGTAAACAAATAAAAAAAACAAATATAAAAAAGGCAAGCATTGACAAATGATTTGCAAAAGCTCAACGTACACAAATTTCAGAAACATCGAAGGACAGACCCTGTATTTTGACGACGGGATCAACATAATACGCGGGGAAAACGCGCAGGGAAAGACGAATTCGCTTGAAGGGATATACCTTTGCGCGCAGGGCAGAAGTCACAGAAGTTCAAAAGAGAGGGACTTTATAAAGTTCGGCAGCGAGTTTGCGAAGGTTTTCATAAATTATTCTTCAAACAAGCGGCAGGATATGACGCTTGGCGTCACATACACGCAAAGCGGCAGGAAGTACTGCGAGAAGAACGGCGTTTCGGTCACCAAAATGAGCGGATTTATAGGCAATTTCAGGGCGATACTTTTTACGCCCGAGCATCTTTCGATTGTAAAGAACGGTCCCTCCGACAGGCGCAGGTTTATCGACTGCGCGCTGTCGCAGCTTTCTCCTTCATACGTAGTCGACCTTCAGACATACGCGAGGGTGCTGATTCAAAGAAACAGGCTTTTGCAGGAAGCGCACGAAAAAAAGAGCATGGAAGCATTTTATGAGACGGTCGGTCTGTGGTCTGAAAAAATGGCGCTGCTTTGCGAAAAGATATCCGCGGTCAGAGATGAATACGTAAATAAGCTTTCCTTCTTCTGCGACCGAATTTTTGCCGATATGACGCAAAACAAAGAAAAGCTGACTCTGACATACCGCGGCAGGATTACAAAGGAGGAAAGCTTAAGGCAGCTGACTGAAAATCTTGAGCGCGAGATTCGTTACGGCGCGACGCTTTACGGAATTCACAAGGACGACATCGAGATAAAGATAAATAACAGGGAGGCAAGGGTATTTGCCTCGCAGGGACAGCAGCGCAGCGCGGCGCTTTCAATGAAGCTTGCCGAGGGAGAGATTTCAAACGAAACGACGGGCGAATATCCTGTGTTTTTATTTGACGACATACTGTCTGAGCTTGATAGTGGAAGGCGCGGGTATATAATGAGCGGCATATCGGGAAAGCAGGTGATAATCACCACCTGCGAGGAGGTAGCGTATTCGCAGCTGCAAAAAAACAGGGTCATAGTGTGCAGAGAGGGCAAGTTTTTCAGATGATTAAAAACGGGCAATAATAGTAGTAACATAAATATATAAATAAAAATTAAATATAAGACAGTTTCACAATAGCAGGGCAATAAGTTCGGCGGGGATTATATTTATATTTAATAAATCAGCAAAAGCCGCAGTTTTGCGGGGTTTGTTAGTTTATTCAATTCTTCAATTTTGTTTTGAATACAACTTGAAGCTTTGAAGAAAAGGACAAACGCGCGGCGCCGAAGACAGCCTGCAAAAAATGCAAAGAAAAATGCAAAGGAAAAGAATATGGCAGAAATAAGCACACAAAATTACGATGAAAATCAAATACAGGTACTTGAGGGACTCGAAGCGGTACGCAAAAGGCCGGGAATGTACATCGGCTCCACGTCGATACGCGGACTTCACCATCTTGTTTACGAGATAGTTGATAACTCGATAGACGAGGCGCTTGCGGGCGCGTGCGATGAGATAACGGTGACGTTGCATAAGGACGGTTCATGTTCGGTGCGCGACAACGGAAGGGGAATACCGGCGGCAATACATCATAAGATGGGGATACCGACGCCCGAGGTGATATTTACGGTACTGCACGCGGGAGGAAAATTCGGCGGCGAAGGGTACGCGATATCGGGAGGACTTCACGGAGTGGGAGCCTCGGTCGTCAACGCGCTTTCCGAATGGCTGATTTATGAGGATTGCTACAACGGCGAAAAGTACTCGGGCTCGTTTGAGAGAGGAAAGGTCAGCGGGCCGTTTAAAAAGATCGGCGATACGGACGAGCACGGTTTATACGTGCGTTTTATGCCCGACAAAACCGTATTTGACGAGACGGTATTCGATTACACGACCCTTCTAAACCGCCTCAGAGAGCAGGCTTTTCTCAACGCGGGCGTAAAAATAAACTTTATTGACGAGCGGTACGAGGAAAAGCAGGAGGAAACTCTTCATTACGAAGGGGGAATTATTTCCTTTGTCGAGCATTTGAACGCGATAAAACACTGCGACGTGATAAACAACGAGGTCATATATATAAAAGGCAAACGGGACGAGTACACGACGGCGGAGGTGGCGATCCAATACAACGACACGTACAACGAGACGATCATGACATTTGCCAACAACATTCACACGGTTGAGGGAGGAATGCATGAGATAGGCTTTAAGAGCGCGCTTTCCAGGGTACTCAACGATTACGGCAGGAAACTGAACTTTTTAAAGGGCGAGGAAAAGCTGAGCGGAGAGGACGTAAGGGAAGGTATCTGCGCCGTGGTGTCCGTCAAGCTCAAGGAGGCGCAGTTTGAAGGTCAGACCAAGACAAAGCTCGGAAACAGCGATATTCGGACTTTTGTAGACTCGCTTGTGAGTGAAAAGCTTTCGGAATTTCTCGAGGAGAACCCTTCGGTATGCAAAAGCATACTTGAAAAATCTCTCGCGGCCTCAAGAGCGAGGGAGGCGGCAAGAAGAGCAAGGGAGTTAACGCGCCGCAAAGGGCTTTTTGAAGGAAGCACGCTGCCCGGAAAGCTGTACGACTGTCAAGAAAGGCAAATAAATCTCACAGAGCTTTACCTTGTTGAGGGAGATTCGGCGGGCGGTTCGGCAAAGAACGCGAGAAACAGCCGTTTTCAGGCGATACTCCCGCTTCGGGGAAAGGTTTTGAACGTTGAAAAAAGCCGGCTCGACAAGGTTTACGCAAATCCGTCGCTTATACCGATAATACAGTCCCTGGGCTGCGGAATCGGCAGCGATTTTGACATAAACAAGCTAAGATACGGGAAAATTATAATTATGTCGGATGCGGACGTCGACGGCGCGCACATCCAAATACTGCTTCTCACCTTCTTTTACAGGTACATGCCGAAGCTGATTGACGACGGGCACATATATTTGGCGCAGCCTCCTCTTTACAAGGTATTTAAGGGAAAGCAGACTCTTTACGCTTTTTCGGACGAGGAACGGGACGCTTATATTGCGCAGCTCGGTACAAAGGGCGTCGAGGCCGAGAGGTACAAAGGACTTGGAGAGATGGACGCGGAGCAGCTTTGGGAAACGACCATGGATCCCGAAACAAGGACGCTGCTCAGAGTGTCGATCGAGGACGCCATGCAGTGCGATGAGATATTCTCGCTGCTCATGGGTGAGAGGGTCGAGCCAAGGCGGGATTTTATACAAAAAAACGCCGTATATGTCACAAATCTCGACGTGTAAAGTGTAAAGCTCAAAAAGAAAAATCTAATGAAGTTCATCACATTTACGCCCAGTCCCGCGCTTGATCTGACCTTTAGCGTCTGCGGCGCGCTTCATGAAGGAGAGCTGAACCGTGCGAAGGGGGATATGAGCTTTGCGGCAGGAGGCAAGGGAATAAACGTCTCGCGCTGCCTTGTGAAAGAGCTCGGATGCGCCGACACGCAGACCTTCTTTTATGCAAACCGAAAAAAGCCCTTTGGCAAGCTGCTCTGTTCGGCCCTTAAAAAAGAGGGCATACAATTTACTGCGCTGCCCTACTCTGACAGAGAGGCGGACACGAGGGTGTGCGTCAAGGTGTCCTCCGATAACGATAACAAAAAGACAACCGAGATAAACGGCAGGGGAGGAACGATCAGGGAAGAGGATATCGAGCGCTTTATAAGCTCGGTGAGCGACCTTGTCACAAGCGGAGAGAAAACTTTGCTGATGCTGTGCGGAAGTATTCCACAGACTGTTGAAATACCTGTGTATAACCCTGTTATAAAGCTGATGAAAAGCTGTGGAGTTATATGTGTGCTGGATAGCTCAGGCTACTCTCTTCGCGAGGGAATTTCCGCTCGTCCCGACCTGATAAAACCGAATCTTTCGGAGCTTTCTCAGCTTGCCGGAAGAAGACTCAGGCACGGCGCGGAGGCTGTTGATTTCAGCAAGGAGCTTTTTAACAGCTTCGGGTGCGATATACTGTTGACAAACGGGGGAAAGGCGGCATATTATGTCGGCAAAGAAGGGTGCTTTGAGTGTACGCCGAAGGGCGATTCCAACAGTCTTTCAACAGGGTGCGTCGGCTGCGGAGACGCCTTTTTGGCCTCCTACGTCAGCTCCCGTTACGGGGCGGGCAAGAGCGCCGAGCAGTCCTTAAACGAGGCGACGGCGTTCGCCTCCGACAAGGCGAAAAGGTATATTGAGGACGTCCTAAGCAGGGCCTGATACAAAAAACAAAAGCCTTTGGCCGTCCATGGTACCTGATATCAAAGCAAGCCTCCGGCCGGGAAAAGACCGCGTTTTTTGCTTTTAACATTCCGATATTGCGATATTTTGATATTGATATAAAAAAAACAGTGCGCAAAGCGCAAAGGAGACTTATGAAGGCGTATTTTAAAATATTTGTATGGATTTCGGCTTTTTTTCTTCTCTTTCTTCCCTACGTACAGGATGAAAAGGGGACGTACCATCTTTTGACCTCGTCAAAGGAGAGAGGCATTTACAAAACGAGCCTCTTTAACGAGCTTTGGCAAAAGCTTGTCAGCGCGTTCGGAAAGTAAAGAAGGACACAAATTTTAATTATATTATTTTAATATAAAATTTTAAAACTAAAACAAGGAGAAAAGATCATGAAATTGTTTGGCGCGCTTATTGCCGCCTGTGCGGCGGCGGCGATTATACCCTACAGGGCCGAGTATGACAGAGAAAACAAAACATTCAAGGCAAAATCGCTGACATACGAGCTTGAGACGACCGTCAAGGCGGACGGGGAGAAGAGCATAAAGATAAACATCCTGCCGGATTTTTGCAAAGACAAACGCGAAAATAAAGAGCCCGACGTCTTTGAAGGAGAGTGCCGCGAGGATCCCGAGGAAAAAGACGACGCCGTGATGTGCAATCTTAGCTGCGAAAACTGCGAGAATTTGTTTAACTGTCCCGAGGACGCAAAGGACGCTCCCCCGCAAGAGGACGAAAAGAAGGATCCCCAGCAAGAGGACGAAAAGAAGGATCCCCAGCAAGAGGACGAAAATAAAGAAAATAAAGAAAATAATGAAAATAACGAAAATGAATAAAAGCAAAAAGGCAGGCCTCAAATAATTTAAAAAAATAACAAAAATTAAACACGTCATTATTTGAGGACGGTCTGATAAAACAGTCAAAAAATAAAAAAATATATATTTCAAAAAAAGAAACGGAGGACAAAATCATGTCAAAGAAAGCACTGTTTATCACCCTTGGAGCGGTTGCCGCGGCGGCCGCAGCACTCGTTCCCTACAATGTAAAAACCGAAAAGGACGAGGAAACTCAAAAAACAATCGGCATTAAGCTTCGCGCTCTCACCTATACGCTGAATGCCACGGCAAACGCCGACAAGACCGGCGTCGATATCGAGTTCAAGGTACCAAGCACCAAGAATTTCAGTATCGTGCACATTAATAAACACATCGACCTTAAAAAGGACGAAGCAAAGGACGAGTGCGGCTGCGAGGAGGGCGCTCCCGCTTGCTGCTGCGAGGAGGGCGATAAGGAGCCTTGCGCCGAAAAAGAGCTTGAACAAAAGGAAGAGGCGCTCAACGAGGCGGTCGAATGTCTGTAAAGAAGGACAAACGAAAGAAAGCCAAAAAAAAGCAATGTGACGAACGCAAAAAAAGCAGGGATGAGTCCGAGGCCGGGATAAAAGCGGTTTTTGATCCCGAGCTCGGGCAAAAGGAAAGACAGGCGATAAAAGAGAGCGCGGGAGTTTTGCTTATGGCGAGTCTCCTGCCTCTCAAGCTTGAAATATCCGATGAAAAAAAAGAGTGCGTTCTCACCTCTTTTATCTTCTCGGCAAGACTGAAAAGCGACAGACACGGCTTTTTATTTGAGATTACAAAGCCTTACATGAAAAGCTCCGATTACGTCTGTCTCATGAAAACTCTGTACAAAAATTTTGTCAGGCTGTGCCGATAACAAAATTTTTGGCACCGAGTCCGAGGCACAAGGCCCGCGCCATGACGGGCCTTGCCCTTCGGCGCCTTTGCAAAAAAATTACGCGGCGCCACACCTTGGCTCATACGCGCATAAAAGCGGCGCTTTGGCGCTTTGGCGCACGCTTTGCAAAGCTTCAAAAAGGCGAACGGTTATAAGTTATAATACTTATCCGCCTTTTACTTTTGAATTTTTAATTTAAAATTTAAAATTAAATTTGAAAATAAGTACCCGATACTAAATATATAAAGGTTTGTTATGAAAAAAGAAGAGCTTGAAAACATAGAATACAAGGACCAAAAAATAGTTGACGTCGTAATGGAAAAGGAGGTCAAAACCTCCTTTATGAACTATGCCATGAGCGTCATCATATCAAGGGCGCTGCCCGACGTGCGCGACGGTTTAAAGCCGGTACACCGCAGGATACTTTACGCGATGTACGAGGATCACCTGACTCACGATAAACCCTTCCGCAAATCGGCGACGACGGTCGGTATAGTGCTCGGACGCTATCATCCGCACGGAGACGCCGCGGTCTATGACTCGATGGTGCGCCTTGCCCAGCCCTTCTCCCTTCGCTACACTCTTATAGAGGGACACGGAAACTTCGGAAACCTTGACGGAGACAAGGCGGCGGCATACCGTTATACAGAGGCAAGGCTGAGTCGGCTCGCCGACGAAATGCTCACCGATATAGAAAAGGACGTCGTCCCCTTCTCGCCCAACTTCGACAACAAGATGAAGGAGCCCGACGTTCTGCCCGCAAGGTACCCGAACCTGCTTGTAAACGGCTCGGTCGGCATCGCCGTCGGTATGGCGACAAACATTCCGACGCACAACATGGGAGAAGTGATCGACGGAACCATCTACTTAATGGAGCACCCAGAGGCCGACATACCGACCCTTATGCAGTATATAAAGGGTCCCGACTTTCCGACGGGAGCGATAATATGCGGCTCGATGGGAATATACGAGGCGTATACCACAGGGCACGGCAGAATAACCGTCAGGGCAAGAGCCGAGGTGGACGAGGAAAAGCATCGCATCATTATAACCGAGATACCCTATCAGGTTAACAAGGCTCTCATGGTGGAGTCTATGGCGGACTGCGTCAAGGAAAAGAAGATAGAAGGCATCACCGCCCTTCGCGACGAATCGGGCAGGGACGGCCTCAGGGTCGTTATCGAATACCGCCACGACGCCAACGGGCACGTAATACTCAACCGCCTGTACAAATACACCTCCCTTCAGGACACCTTTGCCGTCAACATGCTCGCGATAGTCGACGGAGTGCCTAAGGTTTGTAATTTAAAAGAAATTCTTGAATACTATATAGCTCATCAAAAATCCGTAGTGACAAACAAGGTGAAATTCGAGCTTGACAAGTCGCTTAAGGAAATGCACATTTTCGAGGGATATAAGATAGCTATCGACAATATAGACCGGGTCATCACCATTATAAGAGAAAGCCCCAACGTAACCGAGGCCAAGGAAAATCTGATGAAAGCCTTTAAGGTTGAAGAGCTTGCCGACAAGTTCAGCGAGCTGCACGACTATGAGTCGGCCTCAAACGGCCTTTCAGAGGCGCAGGCGCAGGCAATTGTCGAAATGACTCTCGGCCGTCTCTCCGGCCTTGAACGGGACAAGATAGAGGAACGGCTCCTAAAGCTTGCCCAAACGGTAGGCGAGCTTCGTGAAATTCTCGGCGACGAAAGCAAGGTAGTAAATATAATAAAGAACGACCTGCTGCAAATAAAAGAGCGTTACGGTGACGACAGAAGGACCGAGCTTGCCCCGCTTGAGGACGAGCTTGTTTTGGAGGATCTTATCGAGCGCCACACCTGCATAATAACAATGTCTCACGCGGGATATATAAAGAGGCAAAACAGCGATACATACTCCGCACAGCGGCGCGGAGGAAAAGGTATCGTCGGCATGAAGACCAAGGAAGAAGACTTTGTGGAACACGTCCACGCGGTAAACAGCCATTCTATTATGATGATGTTTACTTCCCTTGGGAGGGTGTACACAATAAAAGCCTTCAGGATACCCGAGGCGACAAGGACCGCCAAGGGAACAAATATCGTCAATCTGCTCGAGCTGCGCGAGGGGGAAAAGGTCACCGCGATGATAAGCGTCGAGGACTTTCCAAAGGATCGGTATCTGCTTTTTGTCACCCGCAAGGGAATCATAAAGAGAACGCCTCTTTCCGAGTTTGAGATACAGAGAAAAGGAGGTAAACTCGCCCTTGCTCTTGATGAGGACGACGAGCTTGTATACGTGCGCCGCACGGGCGGCGACGACAATATAATAATCGCCACTCACAACGGAAACGCCAACCGCTTTGACGAGAGGGACGCGCGCCCGATGGGACGCAGCGCCAGAGGAGTCAGAGGAATAAGGCTCGAAGAGGGCGATTACGTCACGGGATGCACTCTTGTCGAGGAGGATAAATATCTCATAACCGTAACCGAGAAGGGATTTGGAAAGAGAAGCTCCTTTGACTACTTCGCCTGCCGGAGCAGAGGAGGCAAGGGAGTCGCCTGCCACAACATAAATTTAAAAACGGGACCGCTTTGCGGAGTCGCCACCGTCACAAAGGAGGACGATATCATGCTCATCACCGACGACGGCACGATAATACGCACCCCCGTTTCGGACATACCGATTTACAACAGAACCGCCTCGGGAGTTATAGTCATGCGGCTTTCACCCGATAGCAAAATAGTCAATTTCGCCATGGTAAAAAAGGCCGAAGAGGAAGAAAAACCCTTTGAAAACGGGGAAGAAGAGGCAAACGGGGAATCAGGGGAAGAGGACGCAGTCGGCGGTTTTGATAACGGCGAGCAATAAAAAATCCCTTCCCTTATATGCGCGCTGAAAAGAGAAAACAGACAAAAGTGACAAAAGCGACAAAAGAGACAAAACAGTCAAAAAGGAGAAAAAATGAACAGACTTTATAAAGTGCCGCTCGGCATTGTTTTGATATTTGCTCTGCTGATGTGCTGCACGTCCTGCGCCCTTATCAAGGGCCCGATAGAGGATAACGAGTTTATCGACATAATAACTCCTCTTTTGGAAAAGGACGCCGCTCTTTCCGGCTACATTTGGGGAAGCTCGTTTGAGACGAAAGAAACGCCGAAAGAAGAGGACCTTAAGGCTGTGGCGTCAATTTACTACACCGTCGCAAGCGACGCGCCCTATCAGAGCGTACAGCAGCTGCGCGACGCCGCGCTTGAGATATACTCCTCGGAGCTTGTAAATATAATAGAACAGTACGCTTTTGAAAACGGCGAGACTACAATGGCGCGCTTTTGCGACGATTACGACGACGAGGGCAATGTCTGCGGGCTGCGCCTTGATATCTCGAGCAACCACACGCCCTACTCTCTGACCGCCGTAGCGTATATTAATACGGCAAGGGTGAAGCGCTCGACAAACAATATGATCGAAGGGGAGATCGAAATCACCGCGGGCAGCTCGCAAAGAAAAAGCACCATGGAGCTTAAGCTGCTCAAGCAGGACGATATTTGGAAGCTCGACACCCAAACGTGGTTGAGCGGCATAAGCTATGATGATCCCGCCTGAACGGCAAAAACACGGCAAAAAGCCCGAAAGGCAAGCACGAACCAAAACGCATAAGTAATCAAAAATATTAAAAAAAGATAACGGATAATGACAATGACAATAAATAAAGAAAGGGTCAAAGAAGATGGCAAAGGCTAAAAGGAGCGAAATACAGACAAACACACTGCCTGAAGGGAGCGAGGAGAAAAAGAAAGCCCTTGAGACGGCGCTTTCCAATATAGAAAAGGAGTACGGAAAGGGCGCGATAATGAAGCTCGGCGAAAACGCCTCGATGAACGTCACGGCGGTATCCACCGGCTCGCTGACCCTTGATATAGCTCTCGGCGTCGGCGGTCTGCCAAGAGGCAGGATCGTTGAAATTTTCGGGCCGGAGTCCTCGGGTAAGACGACCCTTGCCCTGCACTGCGTGGCAGAGGTGCAAAAAAGCGGGGGAAACGCCGCGTACATAGACGTTGAAAACGCCCTTGACCCGGTCTACGCCGCGGCGTTAGGCATAAATATTGACGAACTGCTCGTCTCGCAGCCCGACAGCGCGGAGCAGGCGCTTGACATAACCGAAGCGCTTGTGCGCTCGGGCGCGGTGGACATCGTGGTTGTCGATTCGGTCGCCGCTCTCGTTCCTCAGCAGGAAATCGATTCCGAGATGGGTTCGGCCCAGGTGGCGGTCCAGGCAAGGCTTATGTCTCAGGCAATGAGAAAGCTGACAAGCGCCATTTCAAAGACAAGCTGCATAGTAATATTTATAAACCAGCTCAGAACCAAAGTGAACGTTATGTACGGCAACCCCGAGACCACCTCGGGAGGCAACGCCCTTAAGTATTACGCCTCGGTAAGAATCGACGTCAGAAGAGTGGAAACCCTTAAAAACGGCTCGGTATCATACGGCAACCACACCCGCTGCAAGGTGGTAAAAAACAAGGTCGCGCCCCCTTTCAAAGTCGCCGAGTTCGATATAATCTACGGTAAGGGAATCTCAAAATCGAGCGAGATTATAGAAGCCGGCGTGCAGCTCGGCATAATAGACAAAAGCGGCGCCTGGTTCTATTACAACGAGGACCGCATCGGTCAGGGCAAGGATAAGGCAAGGCAGTTTCTTGAGGAGCATCCCGACATTATGAGCGAAATCGAGGCCAAAATAAAGAGCAGCGACGCGCCGGTGAGCGAAGTCGACACCGAATCGCTCCTTGACGAAGAGTTCGACGTGACCCTGTAAAGCTTAAAATATGGGAAAAACGGACATAAAAAAAGGCTCGTCCGCTTCGCGCCTTATAAATGAGATTGACGCCGGGGAATCTGAAATTGAAAAGCGCAGGACAACGGATGTTAAAAAAGAGGGCAGGAGGTCAAACTCCCGCTCTTCCCGAGAGCCCGGCAAAGCCGATATCATTAAGGAACGCAAAGAAGAAAATATAAAAGAAAATATAGAAGAAAAAGCAGAAAATAAAGCAGAAAATAAAGAAGAAAGCGAAGAGCGGACGGGCTCGCTCTGCTTCAACGCCGCCATGAAGCTGCTTTCTTACGGCGACCGCAGCGAGCTTGAACTTGTCAAAAGACTTGCGCAAAAGGGCTTTGACAGGGCGCAGATACGCGCCGCCCTTGAGATATTGAAAAATAAGGGCTATGTCAACGACCTGCGCCTTATGCAAATCAGAATCGTCTATCTTGCAAATAAAAAGCTTTACGGGCAAAAAAGAATCGACCTTGAGCTGCTTTGCGCCTTCGGCCAAGAAAGCGTGCTCGCCTATCGCGACGCGGCGCTTGCTTATGTAAAAGAGGATATAGATTTTTTTGAAAACGCCCGCGCTTTTGCAAAAGTGTACAAGGACAGAGGAAAGGACAAAATCTTTATTCTTTCAAAGCTTAAGGAGCGGGGCTTTTCCTTTGAACAGGCAGAGTACGCCCTTGAAACTGAAGTAAATCGGCAAAATTAAGCTCCCTCCTCAAAATTTAAAACAGGGCAAAAACAAGACAACAAGACAAATAGACAAATAGACAAAGAAAAGAAAGGTAAATTATCGGGATGAAAGTCGGATTCGTATCTCTCGGCTGCTCGAAAAATCAGGTCGACACCGAGGTCATGCTCCACACCCTCTCAAGAGAGGGCTTTGAGATCACCGCCGAGGACATCGAAGCGGACGTTATAATAATCAACACCTGCGCCTTTATCGAGAGCGCCAAGAGCGAGTCAATCGACGCGATACTTGACATAGCATGGCTTAAAAAGCATAGAAAACTCAAGGGAATCGTGGTGTGCGGATGCCTTGCCGAGCGCTATCGCGAGGAGGTCTTGAAGGAGCTTCCCGAAGTCGACGCGCTTGTGGGCGTCGGCTCGCTTGACGATATCGCAAACGCGGTAAGGGCCGCCTACAACGGCCAAAGGTACGTTTCAATAAAGGACAAAGAAAAACAAAAGCTCGGCGGGGACAGGATAGTCACCACTCCCGAGTACACCGCTTATCTTAAAATCGCCGAGGGCTGCGACAATCTCTGTACATACTGCGCTATACCCGGTATACGCGGCTCCTTCCGCAGCCGTCCTATGGAGGAGATTGTAGAGGAGGCCCGGGACCTTGAAAAAATGGGGGTAAAGGAGCTTAATATCATCGCGCAGGATACCAGCCGTTACGGAATCGATATATACGGCGAATATTCCCTTGCAAAGCTTATAAAAAGCATAAGCGAAAACACAAATATTCCCTGGATACGCCTGCTTTACTGCTATCCCGATAAAATAACCCCCGAGCTCATCAGCCAAATAAGAGACAATCCCCGAGTTGTAAAATATATCGATCTGCCGATTCAGCATATATCCGACCCGATTTTGAAGGCAATGAACCGTCACGGCGATTCAGAGCTCATAAAGAAAACCATTGATACGCTCAGAAGGGAAATACCAAATATAACCTTGCGCACCACCGTTATTGTCGGATTCCCCGGCGAGAGCGAGGAGGATTTTAATGAGCTTTGCGAATTTGTAAAGGAGCGGCGCTTTGAACGCTTCGGAGCCTTTACCTACAGCGCCGAGGAGGGAACCCCCGCCGCCGAAATGGAAGGTCAGGTGGACGAACAGACAAAACAGGACAGATACGACCTTTTAATGAAAGAACAGCTTCAAATTGTCATTGAAAATAACAACCGCATGATCGGAAAAACTTTGGTCGTCCTTGTCGAGGACTTCGACCCCGTCAGCGAAATGTACTTTGGCAGAAGCGAAGCCGACGCCCCCGAGATAGACGGGAAAATATATTTTACGGGCGGCCGTCGGTTTAAAAGCGGAGAATTTATAAACGTCAAAATAGTCGATACCCTTGACTATGACCTTATCGGCAGTGCCGAGCCTTCAAAATAACAAACCGCGCAAAGGGCAAAGCGCGCAAAGAACAAAAGAGGACAGAAAGGAAAAACAGTATATGTCCGATAAAAGCGGAAAAACCATTAATAAAAACATACCTAATATCTTGACCGTGGCAAGGATTATCCTCGTGCCCGTTTTTATGGTCGCCCTCATATTCCCGATTTTCCAGGATAACATTACAAGAATCGTGACCGCCGTCTTGTTTATTGTTATATCCTTTACCGATATGCTGGACGGCCATCTTGCAAGAAAGTACAACATTATTTCCGACTTCGGCAAGTTCCTTGACCCTCTTGCGGATAAGCTGCTGATATTCGGCGCGTTTGTCGCGCTTATGGTATTTAACAGGGAAGACTTCCTTTTTATCACTCTGCTCGCTTTTTCACTCTTTATCGTGCTGCTTCGCGAGTTCGCCGTTACTTCCCTTAGAATGCTGTGCAAGGGCGAGGGAGTCATCGCCGCCAATATGGCCGGTAAAATTAAAACGGTCTCGCAAATGGTCTTTGTCGTCGCCGCCTTGATTGAGCCTATAGTTTGGGACGCGCCCGCCTTGACGTATCTCTCGCTGGGCGTTATGACTTTTATGACGGTTTACTCGGGTATCAGGTATTTTATTTTGTACCTGCCGCGCCTGAAATGAAAGGGAGTAAAACAAAACATGCTTATAAGCATAAACGAGCTTGAGACAAAACTGAAGGCTAAGGCCAACGGCGTCTACCTCTTCTACGGCGAAGAAGAGTACCTTAAAAGACATTATTTGAATATGTTCAGAAAAACCTTTGCCGCCGATTCGGATTTCGCCGCCTTTAATCATACCGTCATAAACGGGGGAAATATACCTTCCTTCAGATCAGAGCTCTCCACCCTCCCGCTTCTTGATATGTTCGGGTCGGGTACCCGCCTTGTCGAGCTTCGCGATACCTGCTTTGACAAGCTGCCAAAATCCGAACTTGAGGAACTCTGTCAGGCAATAAAGGACGCCTCGGACGTCGCCGCAGTTATCTATACCCTGCCGGCTGAGCTTCCTGAGGGTACAAAGAAAAAGCCTTCCCCCCAGCTTGCCGCCCTCACAGCGGTGTGCAGCGCCGTAAACTTCGAAAGACAAACCCCTCAAAGGCTCGTTTCCTGGCTCCAAAAACATTTTGCCGCAAACGGCTGCTTCGCCGACCCCGAAACCTGCCGCTTCATTGTCGAGTACTGCACCCCCGATATGTTCACACTTAACAACGAAGTCCAAAAACTCTGCGCTTACCTGAATTCCCATTCGAAAAACAAGGCAAGTATCCCCGACGTGCGCAAGGTCTGCTCCCCGCAAAAGAGCTTCGGCGCCTTCGATCTCTCAAATGCCTTGCTTCAGGACGACCTCCCCGCCGCTCTAAGCAATGTGGCCGATATGATTAAACATAAGGATCGCCCCGAGGAAATAATGGCCCGCATCTCAAAAATATATAACGAACTCTTTCTTATTAGAGAACTCTATGAGGGCGGTATGAGCCAAAAGGAAATCGCTTCCTCTCTTAAAATGAATGAGTACGCACTCTCCCTTAAGTACCGCGCCGCCCTTCGAATCGACCTTTCCCGCCTTGAAAAAATCGTCGCCCTGTCAAAACAGGCCGACGCCGCAATTAAGAGCGCTCCTTTGAACAAGTATTATATCATCGAAGAATTTATTCTTCAAACTCGGGGCTGATAACGTATGGAAAAACTTCATATCGACCGCGTCATCGTCCTTGAGGGTAAGTACGATAAAATTAAACTCTCATCAGTCACTGACGCTATGATAATCACTACCGACGGCTTCGGCGTCTTTAATGACCAAAATAAGAAAAAACTTATATCCCGACTCGCTCAAAAAAACGGACTTATTGTCCTCTCCGACAGCGATGGCGCCGGTTTGCTTATACGTAATTATATAAAATCCTTCGTGCACGACGCAAGTGTCATAAATCTCTATATCCCCTCGCTCCCCGGTAAGGAAAAAAGAAAAAAATATCCCTCAAAAGAGGGAACCCTCGGCGTCGAGGGTATGCAAACCGACCTCCTCTATCGCCTCCTTCAACCCTTCGACACCTCTCACTCGCAGAAAAGTACCCCGCCTTGCGAAAAAATTACAAAACTGGACCTCTTTCAGGACGGCTTCTCCGGCTCCCAAAACAGTACACTCAAACGCCGCGCCCTGCTTCGTGCCCTCGGTCTGCCCGAAAACCTCTCCTCCTCCGCCCTCGTCGACGCTGTTAATGCCTTGGGCGGCAAAACACTCTATGACGACGCTAAAAAAAATATAAAAATATTGTAAATCTCCCCCGATAATTAACTCTGTGTAAATATGCGCCGATTTTCTGAATTAAGAATTAAGGTAGGTGAATACCGTGAAATGCCCCGTCTGCGGATGCCCCGACAGTAAGGTCGTCGACTCCCGCCCAACCGAACACTCAACTATAAGACGCCGCCGCGAATGCCTCTCCTGTAAGTATCGTTTCACAACCTATGAGGCTATCGAGGTCACACCTCTCGTCGTTATTAAAAAGGACGGCAGTAAGGAACTCTTTGATAAAAATAAACTCTTCTCCGGCCTCCTTAAGTCTTGCTATAAACGCCCCGTCACAACCGAACAACTTAATAACCTCGTCAGTGAAATCGAAAATGAACTCATGAACTCCCTTAAAACCGAAGTCACTTCTCAGGAAATCGGCACTAAGGCTATGGAAAAACTCCGCGTCCTCGACGAGGTCTCCTACGTCCGCTTCGCCTCCGTCTATCGCGAATTTAAGGATATCGAAACCTTCTTGAACGCTATTAACCAACTTAGGGGTAAATAATCTCGGGGAGCTTTTTGAAAAAAGCCTCCCCGAACCCCTTCAAAAACTTTAAAACTGCTAAGACAGCCGCGTTTGTGCGGCCTTCTCGCTTTATAAACCTTAGAGTGGAATCTTCATTAGCGCGGCGACGCTCTGCCGCCCTTCGGGCGTGCAGAGTCAGGGCAGGAGGGTACGGCGTCGGGGGAAAGCGAGCTTTCACCGAGTCGCCGTACCCTTCTGCCCTGACCTTGCGTAGGCTTTGCCCGCGCAAGGCCCGCCGCGCCGCACTACGGTTTGTTTATTAAGTTTCCCCGGCTTTTCAAAAGCCGGCGGGTCGAGGGCAGAGCCCCGTCGCGCCCGCAGGCGCGAAATGCCTTTTATTAATTTAATTAAGTTAACAAGCCCATCCTTATCGGACGGGCTTGTTATTATTTAACTTTATCGAGGATATTTTCTTTTATCCACTGTTTTTGTGATTCATCGGAGGACGTGGAATAAGCGGTGGAGGCGAGGTCAAAGAGGCTGGTATAGTAAGCCTTATACGAGGTATTATTACCGGTGCAGGTATAGTAATAGATATGGGAGATGCCGTTAGCGTCGGTATAGGAGATATAGGGGCGCACGGCGAAGTCGGAGTCGAGGTACTTATCGGTAAAGCCGGTTACGAGGGCGTTATAGACGATATAGGTATCGTAGGAGGCGAAGGTTTTATTAGCGGGGACGCGTATTGGCTCGTTGCTGTTAAGGAAGGCCTTAGAGCCGGAAGCGACGAGGTCTTTTTTAAGGGCGCTTTTAAGGATAACGACGGAGCCGTACTCAAAGTTTTTAGAGATTTTAGAGAGGCTGTCAATAACAGAGAGGCTGATACGCGAATAGAATCTGATACCGGGGTAATTGTTATTAACGGCGAGTTCAGCGCCGGCGAAGCCGAAGCCGTCGACCATAGGTGCGGTAGTGAGGGGATCCCTGCGATCGGCATCGATCATACCGAGGTCGATCCAGCCCGCGTAGAATTCGGTATCGTTTTCGATAAGGACGCGATTAGGGTAAGCCTTTGAGGCGTCGAGGTTTTGGGCGGCGGTGCCGTCCTTAAACCAACCGGCGAAGAGGCTGCCTTCTTTTTGGAGGACATAGTTATCAAGGTCGACATAGGTATCGATATCGACCGCCATAGGTTCGATAGCGTTATGGCCGTCGGAGATAAAGGAGACGGTTATAGCTCGATACTGATACTGGACGGTTTGATTTTCGAGGGGAGGCAGGTCTGAGCCGACGGTGAGGTAGATCCAATCGCCGTAACTTCCGTTATTTTGCATGATGCGGTATCTGATGGAGTAATCGATAGGGGTGATACCGAGGGGCAGCATATCAAGCGGGTTGCCGGAGGAATCGAGGCTCCAGGCGGTACCCTCGGGCATATCGACGACATTGAGGACGCATTCGGCGCTAATATTATTTTCGGTAGTTACGGTTATAGTTGTTTTACCCGCCTTATAGGTAGTGATACTGCCGTTTTCCACGGTTGCGACCGAGGTATCGGAGCTTTTCCAAGTGAGGCCGAGCATATTAGCGTTATTTGGCAGAATCGTATGGATAAGGTCATAGCCGTCACCGGTCAGGAGGGCGAGTTTTGAGACGTCGAGGCTGATTGCAGTCGGATATATTTCGACGCGTTCGACGCGAATAGTAAACTCGGCGTGATGGCCGTTATACGAGACGGTGACGGTATAGGTGCCGGGGGACTTCATATTATAGCCGGAGCAGGTATAGCCGGATATTTGGGAGGTAGTTCCGTCGGTAAAGGTTGCGTATACCGACATACCCTCGGTAGTAAAGCTGTCACCGACGTAGTAAGTAGTTTTATTCGGCGGGGTTTCGATTGTTATTCCGGTGATACCGATTCCCTCGGAGAGGTAGAACACATAATCGAGGCTTATCCAGCCGGTATAGCCGTTATAAGTAGTTTTACCCCAGGTTTTATTATCGTTGAACTCATTAATATAGACTATAGCGCCGTCGGGTATTTTAGTAAGGATATTTGAGGAGGTAGAGGGTTGTTCGCGCATATTAAGCGCGGAGGCCTTTACCTGATAGTTGCCGGGGGTATACTCGGGGCTGGTTATCGGGTCGTTTGTCAAGTCTTTGGGCATATAGTACCAAAGCAGGTCGTTTGAAGCCCTATATGAGTAGAAGGAGTCCCATGTCCAGGAGTTTGTATAGACTATGCAGTTGTAATTTGTTCTTGACTTATTGCACTCATATGTAATAAAGCCTGTAGAGGAGACGGAGATAACAAAGAGCGAATGTCCGCCCACGCGCAGATGTCCGCCCGCGCCCACTTTCATAAAGGTTTCCTTAACGGTGTTTGCGGTCCATGTTTTGGCGCTGTGTTTTTTGCCGAAAGCGTTGTAAAACTTTGCGGAGGAGCTTTTATCTATATATCCGTACGCGCGGTACTCGCAGAACTCGGCAAAGCCGTAGCACTGGGAGCTGCGCAGGTCGATTTCACAATTTGACTCACTGGGGTAATATCTCATGCAGTTGCACCCGCGCGAGGATTTTGCCGCGACGCAGATACCCTTGTTATGGCAGGTACAGGACTTGCCGTTTTTGGTAAAGAAGGAATTAACGGGGTACTCGTCAAGTGGAAACGAGTTGTTTCCGACTACATATTTTGACTCGGCGAGAGTTGAAAGTGCGAGCGGGGAGGCGCTGCCGCTTATGTATGAAAGGTCGTTTGAGGAGGAGAGGGCCTGTATTTGCTCGTCGTCGAGGGCGTACGGGTCGTAGCTTTGAGCGCTGTCTTTTGAAATTGTGTATTTATAGACGACATACTGTTCGGGGTTTTCGTACGCGTCGTCCGGGTCGTAATCGGGGTTATTGAAGTAGAGAGAAAGCTCGTCCTCGTTTATGACCGAGAAAAACAGGCAATTTTTAAGGTTGACGCTTGACCACTCGTTCTCACTCAGTTGTACGTTCAGCGTGCGGGACATGTCAAGAAGCGTGATTTCATCATTCGCTTTTGTGATCCTTGCGCCGTCATAGAGATATATACTGCCGTCATAGACGGAAAAGCAGAGTATATCGGAATTTGCGCTTGCCTCAATGCGGGAGTTTTCGACTTCGTCGGGGTCGAGGGATTTTATAAGGTTTTTGCTGCTGTAATATATCCTGCCGTTCGCTGAAAGAAGCTGGCTTGCGCCGTCGGATATCAGCGCGATATCATCGTGAATTATATCGCCCTTGTCGTTAATGACATAGGTGTGGCCGAGCAGGTCGCATGCATAGGCGCTGTCGACACTGCCGAGCGGCGATAATGAAAGGTCGGCGTCGGCGTCCTTTTCGGACTCCTGCAAAACAAGCGAGAGGGCGTCCTTTATGTCCTTTAAAGGGACGCTTACCGCTTCAAAAAGAACTCCGAAAAGAACAGTGAGAGAAAGAAGAAGAGTGAGGAATTTTTTGTACATTTCTGAAACCCGTTTTTAAGTTTAAATTTGCTTTTCGCGCCGCAAAAAGAGCGCGCATTTTTATACTATACACAGAAATTGTACCACATTATTTTTCACATTGCAAGGGAAAGTCGGAATTTTTACAATTTTTCAACAATCTTCGTCATTTGAGAGTGCAGGCCGTGTTTACAAAAAGAGAAAAATGTGGTATACTTATTTCATAGTCTCAAAATTTTGCCGACAAAAACGGGTCGCGGATAGGCAATACGATGCAATACGGCACAACACGGCACAATACGGCGCCGCCAAAGGGAGGGCAAACGGGCAAATGGAGTACAAAATCGCAATATGCGACGATATGAAAAAGGAGAGAGAATACCTTTGCGCTCTCGTGAGGGACTGGGCGAAAAGGTCCGGGCGCTCGGCGCTTGTCTTTGAGTTCTCCTCTGCCGAAGCCTTTCTTTTTGAATACCCCGAGGAAAAAGATTTCGACATACTCTTGCTTGATATAATGATGAAGGAAATGGACGGACTTGAGCTTGCAAGAAAGATTCGGAAAACCGACTGCAAAATGCAGATAATTTTCATAACCGGCGTCCCCGACTTCATTGCCGAGGGGTACGAGGTCTCCGCCCTCAACTACCTTGTAAAACCGGTGGATCCCGATAAGCTTTGGCGAGTGCTCGACCGGGCCGCAAACGGACTTCAAAAAAGCGAAAAGGTACTCAAAATTCCGCTTGAGGATCAAAAGGAACGCTGTACCCTGTTTGTCCCGTTGAGCAGTATTGTGTACGTTGAGGCGCAAAAACAGTTCGTCCTTATCAGCGTAAGAGACGAGAAAGGCAAGGAAAACGTCTATAAGACAAAACGTACGCTCGCCGAGACCGAAAAGGATCTCGATCCCTTCTTTTTCAGGTGCCATCGCTCCTATATCGTCAATCTGAGATATGTCTCAAAACTTAAAAGAAATGCCGCCGTTCTGAACGACAACAAGGAAATACCCGTCAGCCGCTCAATGAAAAAGAGTATCGCCGACGCTATTATAAAGCTGTTTTAAGCTGTTTTAAGCTTTTTTAATCTGTTTTGAAGGAGTTAAAAAAATATGCTGTTTCAAAAATTTCTCGATCGCCGCATCGAACGCTATCAAAACGATCTTATGAAAAAGTACTGCGAAGAAGTGGAAAACATGTATACAAAAATGCGCACATGGCGCCATGACTATAAAAACCATATTCAAACCCTTAAGGCGTGTATGGAACTTCACGACTATGACGAGGTTACGTCCTACCTCGATCAGCTCGATAACGACCTTACAAACGTCGATACAGTAATAAAAACAGGCCGCGTGCCCGTCGACGCCCTGCTCAATACCAAGCTCTCCGTCGCTAAACAAAACAGTATAAAAATAAACGCTAAAGCTCAAATCTTTAAGGAGTGCTCCGTAAAAGATATCGACCTCTGCGTCATTATAGGCAACCTCCTTGACAACGCTATCGAGGAAAATTTGAAACTTCCCCCGGAACGCCGCTTCCTGCGCGTCTATATCGGTAAAAAAAACACCTACCTATATATCGTGTTCACTAACGCCGCCGGGAAAAAACAAAATAAGCTCGGCCTGCTCTTCGCTTCCTCTAAATACGGCGCCTCCCACGGCTTCGGCCTTGCCGGCGTGTGGTCGCGCGTAAAAAAATACGGCGGCTCCTTTAACGTCGACAGCGAGGACGGCGGCTTTACCGCAGAAATCTTAATCCCCGGATAACCCCTCCCACCGCACTCCTTCTCGGGGAGCTTTTTGAAAAAAGCCTCCCCGAACCCCTTCAAAAACTTCAAAACTGCTAAGACGGCCGCGTTTGTGCGGCCTTTTTGCCCTATAAACCTTAGAGTGGAATCTTCATTAGCGCGGCGTTGCTCCGCCGCCCTTCGGGCGTGCGGAGTCAGGAGAAGGGGGTACGGCGACTCGGTGAAAGCTCGCTTTCCCCCGACGCCGTACCCCCTTCTCCTGACCTTGCGTAGGCTTTGCCCGCGCAAGGCTCGCCGCGCCGCACTACGGTTTGTTTAATTTGTTTCCCCGGCTTTTCAAAAGCCGGCGGGTCGAGGGCAGGGCCCCGTCGCGCCCGCAGGCGCGAAACACTCCTTGACAAGCGAGGCCGCGCCGCACCACGGTTTCTTTAATTTGTTTCCCCGGCTTTTCAAAAGCCGGCGGGTCGAGGGCAGAGCCCCGTCGCGCCCGCAGGCGCGAAACACTCCTTGACAAGCGAGGCCGCGCCGCGCCCGTGGGCGCGGCGGGCGCACAATGTGCAATTCGTTCACCTAAAAGTGCATTTGGTAGTGAAAATACGATATTTTTATTTTTACGTGTTATAATAGCGACAAGAAAGCGAGGGAGGAAGGATTTTAAGCCAATGAAGAAAGAAGGAAAGAAGAAAAATGAGTGGCGAAAGCCGAAGTACGGGTTATTTTCCGCGGTGAAATACAGTTATTCATTACTTTGGAAATACAACAAGGTATTAACCTTTGTAGGGGTATTTACGATTCCCCTATCGCTGATATTGACGGCAATCGGGTTATATACACCTTCGATAGTGCTACGGGCGCTGGAGAGTTATAAAGTTTTTTCAACGGTTGCGCTGATAATAAGCGGTCTGATACTTTCGGAGTTGCTTTTCAAGATAATCAACAATTTTGTGGGCACCAAGATAAGATACTCGGAGAACGTGATATTTTATCGACTGTGGTATATTATCAAGGAAAAGGAGATTGACGACGATTTTTATCTTCAATATTCTAATGATTATCAAACCTTAAGACTGCGGGCGAAACCCCAAAACAACCACACGGCGGGAGTTCATTTTCCGATGGACTTTTCCGACATGGTTTCAACGGTTCTTCGTTTTATTCTATTTGGCGCGGTAGTATCCTTTTTACATCCACTTATAATAGTTCTGCTGATTTTCTGTTCGCTTGTAAACTCTCTTGCATTAAGATGGGAAAGGCAGAGGGAATTTGAGACAAGGGACGAGAGAAACGAGGCCGACCTTAAGACGAACTATATTACCTACAGTGTGGGTTACAGCGACTGCGGCAAGGACATAAGGCTGTACGGCATGAGGGATTTTATAGACGCACTTGCCAAAAAGGCGATCGGCCAGCGGGCGAGTAATTACGCAAAGCTTGAGGGCAGGAGTTTTATCGTTTCACTTATAAGCTTTATTATGATTATTGTGAGGGACGGTGCCGCGTATGCTTTTTTGATTTTTCAAGCGGCAAAGGGGGATATAGACGCGGCGAGCTTTGTGCTTTATTTCAATGCCATAACCGCGCTTTCGGGGGTTATGGGCGATATACTGGGAAAAATAAACCGCATAGCGCAGGGCGCGCGAGCGACCTCCGACTTTATGGTTTATCTTGAAACTGTGGGAAGGCACAACCGCGGCGCGGGGATACCTTTACCGAAGGGGGCGTTTTCCATTGAGTTCAGAAATGTCAGCTTCAAATACCCGCAGGGAGACAAAAACGTACTTGAGAATATCAGTTTTAGAATCGAGGCGGGGGAGAAGGTGGCCATCGTGGGGCTTAACGGCGCGGGAAAGACCACCGTGGCGCTTCTCATGTGCGGTTTACTTTTGCCCGACTCGGGACAGGTTCTGCTTGACGGAAAGGACATTCTTCTTTACAACAGGGACGAGATGTACTCTCTTTTCGGCGCGGTTACTCAATACTTCTGCATTCTTCCGCTCTCAATCGAAAGAAACATTACCCTGAGATGCGAGGACGAAGAAGTGGATTACCAAAGGCTTGACGAGTGCATCGAGTACGCGGGGCTTTCGAAAAAAATAGCCTCGCTTCCAAAGGGAATTGAAACGCCGCTCAACAGAAAGCTGTACGACGACGCCGTGGAGCTCTCGGGAGGCGAGACACAGCGGCTGCTTCTTGCAAGAGCGCTGTACCGAGAGTGTCAATGCCTGATACTCGACGAGCCGACGGCCGCCCTTGACCCGCTCGCCGAGGACGAAATGTACAGAAAATACAGTGAAATTTCCGCCGGCAAAACGTCGATTTTCATCTCTCACCGTCTCGCCTCTACCCGTTTCTGCGACCGCATTCTTTTTCTTGACGGCGCAAAGTTTGCCGAGGAGGGAACTCACGAGGAGCTTATGGCAAGGGGCGGAAAATACAGAGAGCTTTTTGATGTGCAGAGCAAATATTACAAGGAGGGAGAAGAAAATGAAAATGAAAATGAAAAAGAAGAAGTACTCGCTTAAAAAAATATGGGCGCTCAACCTTCGAGCCATGAAGATTCAATGGTCCTGGAATCCCGGGCATGTGATTTTGCCGATAATCCGCACCGTAAGCGACAGAATTCCCCGCTATTTTTCATTTGTCATGTCCGCCGCCATGGTAAACGAGCTGGCTTCAAAATGCGACATAAAAAGGCTTTTCATCCTTGCGGCAATTACGGTTGCTGGAGTGTTTGCAATAAGCGTTCTCAACCGGTTTATATCGTCAAAGGAACGAACGCTTGACGCAGTTTGGTGGAATCAAATGTCGAACTTTCTCTCATACGCCGAGAACGGGTTCGAATATAGGCATATAGAAAACCACGATGTGGGGATGATGCGCGAAAATATCTTTCAGGCGACAAACGCCAACGGTTGGGGGCTCTCAACCGCGAGCTGGACAATACCCAACGCCCTGGCGGACATATTTGAGATAATCCTTTCCGTCTCCCTTTCGATTTCTATGTTCAAGAGCGTGTCGGGAAACTTTTCGGGTTTTTTCGCTTTTATAAACTCCCCGATCTCCGCCCTGACGGTCGCCTTGCTCCTTTTGGGTATCGCAATATTAAACATAAAACTTAAAAACTCCTTCTCCGACAAGTTAAACAGAGCAAAAAGCAAGCTTGCAAACGACAATTTGTGGCTCATGGAACTTAACAGAATATTTTCCGGCGAGGTTTTTATGACAAAAATGAAAAACGTCAAAACGGAACTGCAGAGAAAGTACATCAACCCCGAATGGGTCGGCGAATGCGAAAGGCTGGATATTAAAAGCAACGTGATCTTCTCCATAACCGACGCGTTTCAAAATATTCTGCTCTTTATCTATGTGGCCGCAAAGGCGTTTATGGGCGCTTTCGGAATAGGCGATTTCATCCTCTACCGCGGCACCGTCGGTCAATTTTTCGGCGCCGTTTCGGGCCTTATGTACAATATTTCAAACAATCTTTATAATCTTAAATACCTTGAAAATATATACAATTACGTCGACCTCTCCTTCGAAATGTACAAGGGAAGTCTCGCGGTTGAAAAACGGGACGACATTGACTACGAGATAGAGTTCTCAAATGTGAGCTTTAAGTACCCGCGCACCGATTACTGGGCGCTGAGACATGTTAATTTGAAGTTCAAAATCGGATCAAAATTGGCTATTGTCGGTGAAAACGGCTCGGGAAAAACTACTCTCATTAAACTCCTGTGCCGCCTTTACGATCCTACCGAGGGCAGAATCCTTTTGAACGGAATCGATATTTCAAAGTACAGATACGACGAGTATATCTCCCTCTTTTCGCCGGTCTTTCAGGACTATAAAATCTTTAGCTTCTCGCTTGCACAAAACGTCGCCCTCAGCCAAATAATAGATCGGGAAAAAGTTAAAGACTGCTTAAAACGCGCCGGATTTGCTGACTTTGATGAACTTGAAATGGGAATTGATACGTGTGTCGGCAAGAACTACGACACAAAAGGCGTTGATTTTTCGGGCGGCGAAAAACAAAAAATTGCCCTCGCCCGCGCACTTTATAAGGACGCGCCCTTTGTCGTTCTCGATGAGCCTACTGCCGCCCTCGACCCGCTCGCCGAGGCCGCAGTCTACGATAACTTCAATAGGGTCGTCGAAAATCGTACCGCTGTCTATATAAGCCACCGCCTCTCCTCCTGCCGCCTCTGTAACGTTGTCGCGGTTTTCGATAAGGGTACCCTTTGCCAGCTCGGCGAGCATGATCGGCTGCTTAAAGACGAAAACGGTAAGTACTATAAGCTCTGGCACGCTCAGGCTAAGTATTACAGTTAGATCGGTTGTATGGACATTTCACGCCGCAGACCCGCCGCTTGTTCTTGTTAAGGAGTGTTTCGCGCCTGCGGGCGCGCCGGGGCTCTGCCCTCGACCCGCCGGCTTTTGAAAAGCCGGGGAAACTAAATAAAGAAACCGTGGTGCGGCGCGGCGGCAGCTTATTTGCGGGCATCACTTGTTAAGGAGTGTTTCGCGCCTGCGGGCGCGACGGGGCCCTGCCCTCGACCCGCCGGCTTTTGAAAAGCCGGGGAAACAAACAGAGTAAACCGTAGTGCTGCGCGGCGGCCTTGCGCGGGCAAAGCCTACGCAAGGTCAGGAGAAGGGGGTACGGCGACTCGGTGAAAGCTCGCTTTCCCCCGACGCCGTACCCCCTTCTCCTGACTCTGCACGCCCGAAGGGCGGCAGAGCGTTCGCCGCGCTAATGAAGATTCTGCTCTAAGGTTTATAAAGCAACAAGGCCGCACAAACGCGGCCGTCTTAGCAGTTTTGAAGTTTTTGCAGGGGTTCGGGGAGGCTTTTTTCAAAAAGCTCCCCGAGAAAAGCAAAGTGGGGCTGTAAAAAAACAGCCGAAAAAAAAACGACTGCAAGGCATCCGAAGGGATAGCCAAGCAGTCGTTTTTGTGGT